>CAMCYT010000025.1 GCA_945885485.1 Prosthecobacter debontii | reverse complement strand
ATCTCTCCGCCAGCTTTACATCAAAGGAATCATCGGTGCTGATGATCTCATGTTCCGCTCTGAGGATAAGGCTCAAATGAGGATTTTCCTTCAGTCGTGACAATTCTTTTAATCTAATAATTTACCTAAAACTAAAATTTCGACATGGCCAGAATTGATGCGCTATTCAAAAAACTGATTGAGAGCAAAGGCTCGGACTTGCACCTTTCTGAGGGTCAGCCTCCAAAGATACGCGTGCACGGTGCGGTGACAGCGATTGAAGGCGAAGAAATTTTAGAAGGTGAATCTTTCAAGGAGCTCTTGGCGGAAATTTGTGATCCCAAAGCATTCGAAAAATATTTGAAAGTCGGTGATCTCGATTTTGCTTATGAGATGGATGAGGATTCGCGTTTCCGTTGCAACTACCTCCAGCAACAATACGGCCTTGCGGCGGTGTTTCGATTGATTCCAACAGAAATCATGTCGCTCGAATCGTTGGGAGTTCCAGAAATCGTGAAAGAATTCGGGCACATGCGCTCCGGCTTGGTGTTGGTCACGGGACCCACAGGATCTGGAAAGTCAACAACACTCGCTGCGCTGTTAGATTACATCAATACCAACTTTGCGCGTCACATCATCACGGTAGAAGAGCCGATTGAGTTTGTGCACAGAAATAAGAAATCGATTTTGACGCAACGTGAAGTGCCGATCCAGACCCCGTCCTTCGCCGATGGACTGCGTGCCGCGTTGCGGGAGGATTCGGACATTGTTCTGGTGGGGGAGATGCGGGATTTAGAAACCATTTCGCTCGCACTCACGGCGGCGGAAACGGGTCTTCTTGTTTTTGGCACCCTGCATACCAACAACGCCCGTAAAACCATCGACCGTATCATCGACGTTTTTCCTGCCGACCAGCAGTCACAAGTTCGCACTATGCTCGCTGCATCCTTGCGCGGAGTGGTAGCGCAGCTCCTATGCAGGCGTGTGGACAAACCCGGCCGTGTAGCCGTGCATGAAATCATGTTCGCGACTCCCGCCGTTTCTGCAATCATCCGAGAGGGAGCAACGCAGAAACTTCATGACGTCATCACCGGCGGCAAGGGTGAGGGCATGCAGTTCATGGACGAGTCGATCTGGTCGAAGCTCCGCGAAGGAATGATCGCACCTGAAGAGGCCTATATGAAAGCAATCGATAAAACCCGCTTTAAGAAATTCTTGCCGAAAGATAAGCAGCATCTTGGAGATGCATCAGGCGAGAATCCGATGTCGCACTAGGGGTTACTTCGGAACATCGTCGCCGAGGATTTTGTCGATAGAGGTGACGCGTTCCCATGGGCAGCGTTTGCGTTGATATTTTTTCCAGACGATGTCGCGCAGGGCTCGCCAGACTTCTTCGGAGGGTTGTTCGAGAACTTCCCAATCGGGATCGGTTTGCAGGGTGGTCAAAATTCTCCATTCGTTTCCGTGGAAATTCCCGCGGAAAAACCGTTTCCCTTCTTCTGTCCGCTCATTCCACTCGTGTGACTCCATGTGGGTAGGTAAAGCCCTGTGGAGCTGAGATGCAAGCTCGGGGAATGAATTCAGATTCCAACCTGCCGCCTACGGAAGAGAGATCTTATTCCTAGAAACAAGAAAGCTCCTAGAAAAGCTGCATCGTAGGAGGGTGCGCGGCCTGTGCTGCGGGTGTCTAAATCGGTCTGCTTGGGATTTGGCGAGAAATAGACATCGCCTGCGGCTTTTTCATAACGCCAGTTGTCTTCGAACTCGGTGAGCCACCACGTCTTCGGACCGGTCGAATCAGGGAGTTTCAAAGATTTCAGCAGGCTGGATTTGTGTCGAGTGATGTCCTTCGCCCACACGGCTTCGCCACTCCACTTTTTGCCTGCGTCGATTTGTCCGCGATAACGTGCCTCGGCGATGAAATAGATCCGAAGCAATCTCGACGATACATTGAGCTTTCCTTTCGCAGTTGCGGACTCGGGCTCGCGATAAGGAAACAGCGGACGATCTGTGTGGAGCGTGATGCGCAAGGCGGAGGCTTTGATGTCTTGGGTCGATGCGCTTCTTTTCGCGAGTTTGAGCACCGTGAAATGCCAATCGCCGCCGAGATAAGGCGCGGCCCATTCTGCTAATGCTGGCGAGTAAGGATATCCGTTTTGCTCTAACCATGCGACCAGATCCTTGCCCGAACGCGCGGTTAGCACCGTGGCGTCGTATCCCGCGACGCGTTTTTCTTCGATGATGCGGACGCTGTTTTCTTGTCTCATGGGAGCAGGAGCTGCAGAACAGCCAATCGAAATGGAAGGTCCGCTCCATATGTATGGCGCGGTGATTTCCTTGAGTGTAGCGAATGCCTCGTTACCGGATTCTTCTAACTGCGGCCGCGATGGCGATGGAACAATGAAGCCAACATCTTTTGCATCGGTTTTAAAATTCGCCTGACGAATGAAGTGCTGGGTTTGCTTTTCCTTATCCCAAATCATGATCACGGTCTGATCAGCATTCACTACGTTTCCACTTGAGACAGTGACTGCCGCGCAGCCAAAAGTGGGAGTGATAGTGTCCCAGAGAAGGAGGGTGCATGCTAAGAGATATTTCATGATTGAGGTTGGATAGCAGGGAACAGTGGGTTGCGCTAGATGAAAGGTGGGTAATAAATAGCCAACTCAAAAATAGGGATTAGAATGGCATTCCATATGAGCGAAAGGATTGCCAAATCCAACGTCACCATTAAGTTACTCACGTGAGCGTCAATGAAATCAAGTCCGAGATTGAGAGTCTTCCTTTAGAGGAAAGACGTCAGCTTGCTGCTTATCTCGTTGCACTTAGACACAAGGATCTGGCTGAATATCGGACTGCCATGGCTGGGAAAATTGACGATCACAATCCTGAAAACTGGCTTTCGCTTGAGGAGTATGATCAACGGCTTGCTTCTTGAGCATGAATTATTGACTTCTCATATCAATCGACGTGGTTGAGTTCGTTGAGCGACTACCGGCTCGGCTAAGAAAGCCCATTCGAGCAACATTTGCTGCAATTGCTGAAGATCCCCTCGGATGTTCTGAAGCTAATGATTATGACGATACGGGACGGGTTCTACACATTGCAATCGTGGGGGATTTCGCATTGATGTATTGGATCGATGATGCAGACGGTCATGTGAAAATATTGGATATTCATGCTGCCGACCGTTGAGTCATTTGAATGGGGAATCAAAAGTAGAATATCTAGGTCGGTCTCACGTCTGCTAGATGGATAGCGCGTGGATATTTTTGATCAGGGTCGTCAACGGCGTGTAAAGGCCCGAGAATATTTCAGATGTAAAGGTCGAAGGTCTTAAAGGCGAAGGTCGAAGGTCGATGTTCCAGCTTTATAGAATAATCGCACCAGCGATTGTAACTAGGACTTTAAGACTTTCGACTTTTGACCTCTTCAAGGGATTGATCGCTTCCCGGGGCTTCGCCGAAGCACGGTCGACAGCGGCGTGTCGACCCTACCTTGCTAGATACGCGATGAGGTCGCGGAGTTCGTTGGGGGAGAGGATGTTGCCCATTGGCGGCATGGTGGAGATGGGTTTGGTGCGGCTTGCGATGTCGGAAACTTTGACGGTGGTTTCGGTTTTGTCGGGCAGAATCAACGTAAGGGAAGTTTCGTTTTCCACTTTGAGAGCACCTGCGATGGATGAACCGGACTTGGTAGTGATCGACATCATGCCGTAGCCTGGCGCGATTTTCGCTTGGGGGGCGACGAGGGATTCGAAAATGTATTCGCGGCCTTTTTTGCCGATATGGGTCAGTGGTGGTCCGACTTCACTGCCTTTATCGCCGATGCGGTGGCACGCGATGCATTGCGCTGCGAGGTGTTGGTTGAAAACTTTTTCGCCAACCACGGGATCGCCACCTACTAAAGAAACGGAGTAAGGTGCAAGTTTCTTTGCGAAGTCGGGAAGGACTTGGCTGAATTCAAGGTAGAGGGATGGGCGGTTATTTGGAGGATTACTGAATTTCTCTGCGTAGTTTTTCAGCAGTTCTTTTGCTGCTGGTGTGTTGATTTTTCCCAGTAATAAAACCGCTTGTTGCTGCTCTTCAATTTGCTCGGATTTCATGATTGCCCCCGCTGTGTAATCGATCACTTTTTGCGGGTCTTTATCTGCCAGAAGGGCGGCGGCATGGATGCGAAGTTGATACGATGAACTATCTTCGAGCAGGTTTGGCAGGAGTTTCTTAAACGTATTTGGGTTTGAGGTTTTTAGTGCATCGAGAGCCTGGATTCTAACTACTGGATCGGCTTTTGGATTGAGTAATTCTTTTTCAAGATCCGCTGCGTTGGCGACGATGCCGAGTTGTTTTGCGGCGACAGCAGCTGCGGTGGAGATGGTCTTATCAGAATTGTTTTGTAGAATTTTCGCTGCGTCAGCAAACGCACGGCTTGCGATGGCTTTATCGGCAGCTGGGTAGGGGTTGTGGCGACCGTCCACGGGATCGGTATTGAAGGCAGTGTCCCATGAAGTAAGAGCCTCAAGTGCGGCGACTCTGAGGTCTGCGGCGGTTTCTTGACGCATTGAAAAATCGGTTAGATTTTGTGCAGCGGTTGCGGTTCCGATGTGGCGGTTCGCGGCGATGGCGCGGCGGATAGCGGGAGGAGTTGCGTTGGGTTTTTCTTTTAGCAAAGCGGCAAGTGCGGGGTAAGCGGCTTCGATGGCTGGATCGTCGTGGATGGCGCGTGCGGCTTCGGCGACGACCTCTGGGTTTTCATCTTTGAGTAAACCGGCAGCGAGAGGAGAATTCAAACGGCGGAATGCAACAGCAGCAGCGAGGCGGACAGCGGGGGATGTGTGAGATAAGGCTTTTTGTAGATAGATGGGATCAAAAGTCGTCATGGCCATCACACCTGCATGTCTGAGATATGCGTCTCGATTGTCATTTTGTGCGATCATATCGATGATGGCTTCGCAAGTTTGTGCTGGGAAACAACTTTTCGATACGAGAGAAGATTTCCAGACTAACATCGCAGCGAAGTATCGAACACGTGGGTTATCGTCATGGATTAGATCATTCAAATTATTGATGCTAACGACTCCTACTTCGGATGCGTAGCGAAGCGCTTGGGAGCGGAGTTCCGGGTCTTTGCTATGTGAAATTTTTTCAAGAACTTGCGAATCGTATTCTTTCATCTGAGCCAGCGCCCATAGTGAGTGAATGATTGCCATCTGATCGGATTTTTCTGAGGACGCAGTAGCGATAAGTTCAGCTTTAGCTTTTCGTTTCGCTAGCTCCCACTGCGCGTCAAGGCGGATGCGCATGTCTTTGTGAGAAAGCCGAGTTACTAGATCTGCCGTAGAAACTTTGCCGGGTCCTTCTTTGAGAAATTTAGCGACCTCTTTGCGGATGTCTGTGCCGGCGATGGTTGGATCGTCGAGTTTCCAGACGGATCCTTTGTCGTTCATCGGATAACCGCCAGCCCAGTCGGCTGCGTAGAGTGCACCATCGGGACCGAAGTTGATTCCAACGCTCATCGGGCCGGAGTAAACGATGTGTTCATCGGTCATTTCAAACGTGGCGCCTTTAGGTTTTACCTTGAATGAGCTGACGTTTCCTTTGGGGAACTCGCTCATGAAGAATGCGTCTTCGTATTTCGAGTTGAGAGCGGTGCCGGGGTTGTAGGCAAACCCTGCTGGGCCATCGGAGTAATTCAAATTGGTTGGAGTGATGTAGGCGGGTTGGAACTTTCCAGTAGGCTCCCAAATGCTTTCGGCCATCCACGGGTTGTAAGCGGAGCCGCGGTATTGATAGTAATTTCTCCAACCCGTATCCGATCCTTCGGTGATGTGGAGGAAACGCTCGCGTTCGCCTTTTTGATCCGAGTCGTTATCGACGGAAAACAGATTTCCGTATTTATCGAAGGCGATTTCTTGCGGATTGCGGAGGCCGCGGGCGACAATTTCGAATCCCGAACCATCCGGATAGCAGCGGAGTAACGAACCTTCGTGCGGTGCGAAGAATTTTTTTCCTTCTTTGGATGTGACGTTGGTTCCCTTGTCGCCAATCGTCCAATAGATCCGACCGTCGGGCCCGAGAATGAGACCATGCATGTCGTGTCCGGCGTAGGCGATGTGCAGACCGAAGCCGTGTGCGAGCGACTCGCGCTTGTCGGCTTTGCCGTCGCTATTCTCATCCCGGAGTTTCCAAAGATCTGGAGCGATGGTTGCGTAAACATCGCCCCGCCACGCAAGCACGCTGGCCGCGATGCCGGTGACTTCGGTGTTAAAATTTTCCGCAAAGACCGTTGATTTATCCGCTACGCCATCACCGTTGGTATCGACGAGTTGGATTATTTTCTCGGTGGCAACGGTTAGATCCTTGCTGTCGATTTTTCCATCCTTATTAAAATCTTTCAGCGAGGCTTTTGGAAACTGGTTTTTGCCGTCGAGTTGCTTGCGGAAAAACGCGAGCTTGTCATCAACCGAGGTGAAAGACACATCGTGCGGCACCCAGCCATAGCCGGTGAATTCACGGATATCGAGATCGCCCACTTTGCGGCGTGCAGATTCGGTAACGTAGATCGCTCCGTCCACATCGACGGAAACGGAAACGGCGTTTTTGATCATCGGTTCTTTAGCGACAAGCGAGCGCTCCAAGCCGTTGGCGGCGGGGAAGGACTCGGCTTGGGCAAATGCTGAAAAACTAAAAAGCTGAAAAGCTGAAATAAGAATCGCGGATTTACGCATGCTAGAAAGCTCGCATTGAAAGTATCGGTTGGCAATAATACGGATTTGGGTATTTAGACCATGAAAGGTAGGGTCATGCGGCCCGCATGACCGTAAATTCCAAAACGGTGGACTCCTATCCAGATCTCACGCCCGCTAGATGGATCGTGCGTTGAGATTTTTGAAATGGGTCGACTGAGGCCAGGCGACCCTACCCAATCTTATTTTGCTACGGCAGCTTCGATTTTCAAACCGAGGGCCTTACCCATTTCTGTGGCGACCATGAGATTGCCGGCTGGATTGAGGTGGACACTGTCACCGGTGAGGATGCCTTTGGGGAGGTTGTCTTTGTTGTTAGCTTTGAGATGGTCCATGAAAGCTTTGCGGAGGTCGACCATTTGGCTTTTCGTATCGGTGGCGACTTTGCGGCTTATCGCGCAATATTCTTCTAACATCGCATCGCGCTCGTTGGTGCCATCGGTTTTCTCACCTATGACGGTGGCGGTGCAGAGAATGACGCGCGCGCCAGCGGCGTTGATTTTGGCGATGATGTCTTTGAGACCCGTTTCGAAAGCCTCGGTGGTCGTGCCGCCAGCCATCTCACCTTCTTTATTTTTCTTCCAATGCCAAACATCGTTGATGCCGATGTAGATGAAAACGATGGTCGGTTTTTTGGAGATTACGTCTTTTTCAAGCCTTGCTTGGAGGTTGGGAACCTTGTTGCCGCTGACTCCGGCGCCGATGACTTCGATTGCAAGATCTGGATGGGTGGCAGCGATCGATTCTTTGATCAGGGTGACATAGCCACCTGGTTTAACGCCACCTGCGGTGATGGAGTCGCCGAGGAAAACGATGCGATCGTCTTTTTTAAGAGGAGTAGCGGCGGTCTCTGCGTAGGCGGCGGTGGAAATAACACAGAGTGTGGCAAGGATGATGTTACGGATTTTCATAATGGTGAGTTATCCATAGACAGCGGTTGCTTGGAGCGCCAGAAAAGAATCTGGGGCGGTTCACCACGGCGATCGAGTTAGTCAGAGAAAACCGCGAATGGACGCGAATAATAAATGAGCTTTAGCGCATCTTTATCTACAGTTGCGGAAAACGTTTCGAAATTGCTTCGCTACGAAGCTGATTATAAAAAATCATTAACATTCACCAAAATTAGCGTTCATTCGCGTCCATTCGCGGTTAAAATTCTGCTTCGTTTGAGTTGTTTCTCTAGCTTGATCGTCGAGGCGGATCAATCTTTCCGCGTCAGCTCTACAAACACGTCCTCGAGTTTGGCTTCGTGACGGACCAGGGAGCGCAGCTGCCATTTGTTTTCCATGCAAAGCTTGTGGATGCATTGGCGGGTGTCGGTTCCGGAGTCTGACCAGAGGGTGAAACGGATCCAGTTGTCTTCGAGTAGCTCCGAAGTAACTTTTTTTACGCTGTTGATTCTGGCAAGGGCGCTGCTTGCTTCTTCGAAAGGAGCTTGGATTTCGGTATGCACTCGGCCGGCGGTGCGCATCTCGTTGATGAGGTTTTGCGGAGTGTCAGCCGCTTTGATCTGGCCGTTATCAATGATGATGACCCGATCCGCGATCATTTCTACTTCCGAGAGTATATGGGTGGAAATAAGAACCGTGTGGTTCAGGGCGAGGCGTTTGATCAACTCGCGGATCTGGCGGATTTGGACCGGATCTAGGCCGTTGGTGGGCTCGTCGAGGATGAGTAGCTCGGGTTGGTGGACGAGGGCATCGGCTAAACCGACCCGTTGGCGGTATCCTTTGGAGAGGGTTTTGATCATTTTCCGGCGGACGCTTTCGAGCCCGCAGGTATCGATGACATCGGTAACCTGGCGGCGGGCGTCGCTGCCCTTAAGTCCTTTAAGCTGAGCGCGGAAAGAAAGGTATTCTCGGACCCGCATATCGTCATAGAGCGGGACGTTTTCGGGCATGTAGCCTATACGTTTACGGGCTTCGATGGAGTCACGGAAGATGTCAAACCCCGCGATGGTCGCGGTCCCGCTGGAAGGCGGTAAAAAGCCTGTCAGCATCCGTAAAGTAGTGGTTTTTCCTGCACCGTTAGGGCCTAGGAAACCTACGATTTCTCCTTTAGATACGGAAAAAGAGATATCGCGGACGGCAAGGTGACGTCCGTAGCGTTTGGAGAGGTTTGAGACTTCGATCATACGATTTTGGGCTGCGGCTATATTTTCAGTCTGCAATGATTGACGCAAGCCTGCGAGACCTTTAACTAATGCCTGCGCGCCGAGGGCAAGCCTGAATCTCAGCAACCTCGCACGCATTTATTTTTAATCACATGAACTCAACGGTTTCGGCACGACTCAATGCGGATTTATTAGACGAAAAATACGCACAATGGTGTGAGAATCCACAATCTGTGGATCAGACATGGTCGGCGTTTTTTGAAGGATTTGAACTAGGTGTTGCCCAACTGAAGAAAAAGGAAGCATGGGAATCTGCTGCGCCTGCCACCGCCACGGCCCTATCTGCATCGGAAATCGAGTTTAATGGAAAAGTGGTCAGTTTGGTTTATAACTACCGGACGCTGGGTCACACTCAAGCGCAGATCAACCCATTGGACGATACGCCAGAAGTGAACCCACGGCTTTCGATTAACGAATACCAGTTCACTGAGCAGGAAATGGCTCGCGAGGCATCGAATCCGTTTTTCCTGAATGGTGCAAAAATGCCGCTCACGCAAATGGTCGCTGCGTTGAAACAGACCTATTCCGGTAAGATCGGCTTCGAATTCATGCACATCCACAACACGACCGTGCGTCACTGGGTGCGTGAAAGGATCGAACGTCATGGCCTAAGTGGTGCCGAAAAATCCAATGACCTCAAGGTGAAATCTCTGCGCTGGTTGCTTGAAGCGGAGTCGTTTGAAAATTTCCTCGCGAAACGATTCTTGGGCGAAAAACGTTTCTCCTTGGAAGGTGGCGAAGGAGCGATGGTCGTGCTCAACGCGCTTTTGGAAAATTGTCCGAGGCAGGGCGTCCTCGAAATCGAAATGGGAATGGCGCACCGCGGTCGGTTGAATATCTTGGCAAATTTTGTTAGAAAAACTCTGACAACGTTGCTTTATGAATTCACTCCCGACTATGAGCCGGGTTTGGTCGCTGGTGATGGCGATGTGAAATACCATTTAGGCTATGAAAGTATTCGTGAGTTTCCGGATGGAAATGTGCGCGTGAGTCTCGCAGCAAACCCCAGCCACCTTGAAGCGGTGAACGCGGTGGTGGAAGGTAAGGCGCGGGCGCGTCAGCGAGTGATTGGCGATGACGGGGTCTCGACAGATCGTAAACGCGTGTTGCCAATTTTGATTCACGGCGATGCCGCCTTCGCGGGTCAGGGCTCGATTGCTGAGGTTCTCAATCTTTCCCAGCTTCCAGGTTACCGGACTGGCGGCACGATCCATTTGATCATCAACAACCAGATCGGTTTCACCACGATGCCAGCCGATGCGCGTTCATCTGCTTACGCGACAGATGTGGCGAAAATGATCGAAGCACCGATTCTACACGTGAACGGCGAAGAGCCGATGGAGCTTTACTGGGCGGCACAGTTTGCCTTGGAGTTCCGCCAGAAATTTGGACGCGACATTGTCATCGACATGTATTGCTACCGCCGCCAAGGACACAACGAAGCTGACCAAGCTGCGTTCACCCAGCCGTTGGTTGCGAAACAAATCGCCGCGCGCGAGACGTTCGGACAAGTATACAAACGCCAACTTGTGTCTGATGGTGTCATAACTCAAAAAGAGGCTGATGATTTAGAACAAACGATCTGGGATAAGTTAGAAGAAGGCTACAAAACCATGGTCGAGCTTTCCGAAGCCGGTGACCGCACGGTGTTCAGCGGATCGACCGCGATCATTCAGCCAAGCTACTCGCACGCGCCAGTCGCCACAGGAATCAGTCGCGACATGCTGCAAGATATTGGAAAAGTTCTAACCACCGTTCCGGAAAATTTCAGCCTGAATCCAACCTTGGAAAAACGTTTTATCCCACGTCGCGTCGAAGCACTTGCGAATGCTGGTCCGTTTGACTGGGCGTTCGCGGAGTCGCTCGCCTTTGGTTCGTTGTTGCTAGAAGGCTCACCTGTTCGGCTTTCCGGACAAGATTGCCGACGCGGCACATTCTCGCAACGCCATGCGGTGTTTTATGATTACGAGACGCGTGAACGATACATCCCGCTCGAAAATCTCTCAGCGGGTCAAGCGAAGTTCTGCGTTTACAACTCCTTGCTCTCGGAGTTCGCCGTGCTTGGATTTGATTACGGATACTCTCTTTCCTACCCGAGCATGCTGCTGATGTGGGAAGCTCAGTTCGGAGATTTCTCGAACGGTGCGCAGGTGATCATCGATCAGTTCATTTCCTCTGCGGAATCGAAATGGCAGACACCGAGCGATTTGGTGATGCTTCTTCCACACGGTTACGAAGGCATGGGCCCCGAGCACTCGAGTGCACGCCTTGAGCGTTTCCTGCAGCTTTGCGCGGAGGAAAATCTCATCGTTGGAAACTTCACCACACCTGCCCAATATTTCCACGCACTACGTCGTCAGAAGCGTCGTAATTTCCGCAAACCTCTGGTGCTAATGACGCCGAAAAGTTTGCTCGGAAGACCGGAGGCGATTTCAAGCGAAGAGGATTTCCTCGAGGGCACTTGTTTCCAAGAAATTCTTCCCGACAACATGGAGTTCAAAAATCCAGAGCAAGTGAAACGCATCGTGCTCTGCTCCGGGAAAGTTTACTATGACCTCGTGGCATATAGGAACGATCACAGCATTACAGATGTTGCGATCTTGCGCGTCGAGCAGCTCTATCCATTCCACGGTGAAATGCTCAAAGCCATTCTCGGTCAGTTCCCCAACTCTGAACGCTACGTTTGGTGCCAAGAAGAACCGAAAAACATGGGCGCATGGACCTACGTCGCGCCGCAAATTGAAGCCACCCTCGGCGTCTGGCCGCTCTTTGCGGGTCGTAAACCTGGTTCGAGTCCTGCTGCTGGTTCCAAAGCCATGCACTACCGCGAACAAAAAGCGCTCCTCGCTAAAGCCTTCGAAATCTAACATTTTACCCAAACCACCTCTATCATGGCCATCGATATCAAAGTGCCGGCAGCCGGCGAATCCATCACCTCCGCGAACATCGCGAAATGGTATAAGAACAGCGGCGACTTCGTCAAAAAAGGCGAGGCTCTCGTGAGCTTGGAAACCGATAAAGTTTCCAATGAGCTCGAAGCTGAGGTCGACGGAATTTTAACGATCGCTGTTGGTGAAGGCGAAGAAGTTTCGATCGGAACCGTGATCGGCCAACTCACGCCTTCCGCTGAAAGTTTCGCTCCAGCCGCTGCACCACAAGCTGCCGCAATTTCAACCCCCGCCGCCGCTCCTGCTCCAACTCCCGTCGCTACCGGCGGATCCGTCGAGATCGTAGTGCCTGCCGCTGGCGAGTCGATCACTTCCGCGAACGTTGCTGCTTGGCGCAAAAAGGATGGCGACTTCTGCGAAAAAGGCGAAATCCTCGTGACCTTGGAAACCGATAAAGTTTCTAACGAACTCGAAGCACCCATTGCTGGAACGCTTCGGATTCTAGTTCCCGAAGGTGAGGAAGTTTCGATTGGAAAAGTCATCGGTTTGATCACCGCAGGCCAAGCCCCAGCCGCCGCTCATGCTCCAAAACCTGCACCTGCTCCGGTTGCCCCATCAGTCGTAGTACCTGCGCCTCAGCTAGTCAGCGAATCTCGCCCGAAACCGGATCTCTCAGTTCTCACCTCTCAGAAAGCCGAAGCAACATCTTCCGCTGCCGTTCAAGACGGACGCACCACCCGCCGCAAGATGTCGATGCTGCGTCGCAAGATCGCCACGCATCTGGTGAACGCCCAACAAACCGCTGCGATTCTAACAACCTTCAATGAGGTCGATATGACCGCCGTGATGGAACTGCGCAAGGGAGTTCAAGATGATTTCCTCAAAAAACACGGAGTAAAACTCGGTTTTATGTCATTCTTCGTCAAAGCGGTCGCACAGGCGCTCAAAGACGTACCATCGATCAACGGCCGCATCGAAGGCACCGACATCATTGAAAATCATTACTACGACATCGGCGTGGCGATCGGCACAGAGAAAGGCCTGATCGTTCCGGTTCTCCGTGATTGCGATAAGAAATCCTTCGCGCAAATCGAACAGGATATTTTGGATTACGCAGCAAAAGGCAAAGCCGGAAAAATCGCTATTGAAGATTTGCAAGGTGGTGTGTTCACCATATCTAACGGTGGAACATACGGTTCTTTGCTCAGCACGCCTATTCTCAATCCTCCACAAAGTGGCATTCTCGGAATGCACACGATCCAGCAACGTCCGGTTGCGCTTAACGGTCAGGTCGTCATTCGTCCGATGATGTATCTCGCGCTGAGCTACGATCATCGCCTCGTCGATGGTAAAGAAGCCGTGACTTTCCTGATCCGTATCAAGGATAGCTTGGAAGCACCTCATCGTTTGATGTTAGAAGTATAAACGTTTCAGCTTCGCTCACTGAAAGCCTCTCGGGCTTTTGGTAAGAATAACCCTTATCAATCCATTTGAAGAAGTTCCTTCCATATTACCGTCACCTCCTAAAGGTGAAAGGTTGCTTCGCCATCGGGGTGATCGCGGGTCTGGTTTATGCGGCTGCATCGGGTGCGGGTTTGCCTATGATGACGAAGATCGTTTTTCCGGTTCTCTTCAATGAAAAGGTCGATGAAAAGAGTGCTTACATCATCTGGATCACTTCCAAGCTCGGTGAAATTTCCCGCGATGATCTTTTGATCTACACCTGCTTGTGGATCCCTGCGGTGTTTTTGCTCCGCGCCATCGCCGGCTATACCAATGCCTATTTCATCCAGTATGTCGGGATGCGGGTAGTGGAATCGATACGCACAGATCTTTTCATCAAACTCCAAAGCCTGCCGCTTGCGTTTTTCAGAAAGAATCAATCCGGCGATCTGTTAGCACGCGTGATGAACGACACGCAATTGCTACAGCAGGTGATCGCCCAGGCATCGAGCGACTTAATCAAACAACCCGCGACGATGCTCGCAGCGTTGGGAATGGTGGGTTGGATGTCCTATCAAGATAAGAGCTTTTTCATCGCTCTCATCGCCTTGGTATCAGTTCCAATCTGCATTTTTGCGATTCGTTTTGCTGGGAAAAAACTCACCAAAAGAGCGGCTATGCTTCAGGAACGTGGTGGTAATCTATCGGCTGCTTTGTCAGAAAACCTGCAATCGGCATTGGAGATTCGCGGATACAATCTTCAGAAAACACAAATCAGCCGGTTCAAAAAACGAATCGCCGAGATTCTCAAGTTGGGAATGAAAGTGGTGAAGTATCGCCAAATGATTTCGCCATCCATCGAGGTGGTTGCGGCGACGGGCTTTGCGGCGGCGTTGTTTTTCGGAGTCCGTGCGGGAATGACTTTGGAAGGTTTTCTTGCTCTCGGTATGGCGCTCTACATGTCATACGAGCCGATCAAAAAGCTCGGCAACATGCATTCGCTTTTCCAACAAGGCAAGGCATCGGTGGATAGGTTGAATTACATTTTGGATTCGGATGACACGATTTTGAATCCCGATTCTCCCAAGTCCTGTCCGGTTTCGGATGTGGAAATCGCATTCCGTCACCTGACCTTCGCGTATAACGACGAACCCGTGTTGCATGATGTGAATCTAACCATTCCAGCCGGACAAGTGGTTGCTCTCGTCGGTCCGAGCGGTGCGGGTAAAACCACCTTCGCACATCTGGTCCCGAGATTTTACGACCCCCAGCAAGGAGAGGTTTGCTTGAACGGAGTTTCGGTTAGAGATTTCCTAAAACATGATCTCCGTGATCGCATCGCGATCGTGCCGCAGACGCCTTCGCTTTTCCTTGGGACTCTTGAGGAAAATATTCGCGTTGGTAAAATGAATGCCACACAGGAAGAGATCGAGACCGCGGCGAAAAAAGCCTTCGCGCACGATTTCATCACGGGTTTTCCAGAGGGTTATCAGAGTATGGTCGGGGAGCATGGTGATTTGCTCTCCGGTGGTCAGCGCCAGCGCATCGCCATCGCTCGTGCGTTTTTGAAAGACGCGCCTATCCTGATTTTGGATGAAGCAACTAGCGCGCTCGATACAGAAAGCGAAGCCATGGTGCAGCAAGCCTTGGCAGATTTGGTAAAAGGTCGCACCACCCTTATTATCGCACATCGATTCAGTACGATTCGGATCGCGGATCGGATCTTGGTTTTCAAGGATGGCCGTGTCGTCAGTGATGGAACTCATGATGAACTTGAGAAAACCGATCCGATATACCAAGCGATGGTCTCGGCGGAGTTGCGTTGAGTCGGTAACCAAAAGGTAGGGTCGACACGCCGTTGTCGACCGTGATTGCCTCGCATAGAAGATCTGAAAAAGTGGCAATTAGGGAGGTCACACTTCTTTTAGAGTGATCGCTGCGCGCGGCTGCGCCGAAGTCACGGTCGACAGCGGCGTGTCGACCCTACCGTTCATCTGCGGATCGGATCTTGGTTTTCAAGGACGGCCGTGTCGTCAGTGATGGAACTCATGATGAACTAGAGAAAACCGATCCGATTTACCAAGCGATGGTCTCGGCGGAGTTGCGTTGAGTCGGTTGCGGCTCTGCCGCGCGGTAGTTCGGTAGTTCGGTTTTCATAATTCCTGTGATAGAAGAATCTGCTTGAAAGTATCTACCATTGGTAGATACTTTATTTATGGTCACGGCAAAGTTATTTAAAAGCGGGCGCAGCCAAGCCGTTCGCTTGCCTAAAGAGTTTCGCTTTGAGGGCACTGAGGTGCTGGTGACGCGGCTTGGTGCTGCGGTGGTATTGTTGCCTAAAAATCACGATTGGGCTGTGATGTTTGGCTCGCTCGATGGATTTAGTGATGATTTTTTGGAGGAGCGAATTCAACCCGTATTACAGGAAAGAAGTTCCGAGGACTCATGATCACTCGGCTTCTCGATACTTGTATGTGCATTTTTCTGATCCGTGCGAAACATCCCGAGATCAAGAAGCGGTTTGCTAACTTTGAAGTGGGAGAGTTGGCGATCTCATCCATCACTGAATCCGAGTTGCGACACGGTGCTGAAAAAAGCCTAGATTCTGCAAAGAACCATCAGCAGTTAGATATATTTTTATTATCGATTCCCGTGCTTCCCTATGGGGATGACTGCGCCAAGCACTATGGGAAAATCCGTAGGGATCTGGAGGTGGCTGGAACTCCCATAGGATCGATGGATTTACTCATCGCAGCACACGGTCGTGCGGCGGGCCTAATCGTGGTCACTCACAATACTAGAGAATTCGACCGTGTTTCAGGGCTGGTCGTAGAAGATTGGTCGTCAGAGAGATAATATCTAAATTCACACTCTCATTCCAGCTTCGGCGGTGTGCGTAACCGACCATGACTGGAGTGAGGAGGCTTGCCTCCGCTTGGGAGGGGCGGAGCTTGCTCCGGGTGGGTGGTGGTGAAAGACATTTCGTGTGAAGCGATGAATACGAAGAGAAGACGCACCGCACGAAGCAAGCTTCGTCTACCACGGGGCGGTGGCGAGCCACCGCACTCCTGGGCGAGGCAGGGTCGACACGTACACCCCGATATGTCGGGGCCGCTGTCGACCGTAGATTTCATTTGGTTTTTGCAAAGTGACTTTAAACCTTACATCTTTTGGAAAGATTGAGCGCGCCACTACACATTTTAATTCTTAGCGATGGCAAAGCGGGACATGAAAACCAATCGCTTGGTTTGGCTGAAGCGATGGGACGGCGGGTTGCGGTGGAGTTACATCTGGTGCGCTTGGAGATGGAGCGCAATCCCATCGTGCGGATGATGGAAGCGCTGGCTGCGAGCAAGAAATTCCCTATCCCTGATTATGTTATCGGAGCCGGCCACGGCACGCACCTCACGTTGTTGTTGATCAGCCGGATTTTGGGTGCGCGAAGCATCGTGCTGATGAAGCCGGGGCTGCCGATGAGTTGGTTCGATTGGTGCGTGGCTCCCGAGCACGATTTTAAAAACATCCCTAACAATTCCAGGTTCATCCTGAGCAAGGGAGCATTGAATCGGGTGGTTCCTTTTGCTGGGGAGAGATCTGAGAAATGGTTCTTGATCGGCGGCCCATCGAAGATTCATGGTTTCGATGAAGCGGGGTTGATTTCTCAGATCCGTGAGCAAGTCAGGGATGGAACATGGCAGGTCGCGGATTCAAGACGGACACCGATTGATTTTCTCAAACGCTTAGAAAATGAAATCCCGAATCTAACTATTTTTCCGCATCAAGATACGGGCCCGGGTTGGTTGGCGGAAAAACTTTCGAGTGCGGTAGAAGTTTGGGTGACTGAGGATTCGGTATCGATGGTTTACGAAGCGCTGACCGGCGGTGCGAAAGTCGGGGTATTTGAAATGCCACGTCTTAAGCCTGATGCGCGGGTGATCCGTGGTTTGGATAAACTCAAGGAGGACGGATACTTGATGGGCAACGACGCGAGGAAAATGGAGAGGTTGGCAGAGGCGGATCGTTGTGCGGGGATGATTTTGGGTTAAAAGGTAGGGTCGCCTCGCCGAGTCGACCGAAGATAAATTAGAATGACGGAATCATTTGATAAATCTAGTGCGTTATCTTTGGCGCGGCTCCCTCGGCGATGGAGCCCTACCTAGTTACGGTCGAGCGAGGCCGCTCGACCCTACCCTTTTTTGAAAGTTAGATTCATAAGAAATTCATCTAACTCTGGCTTTTAGATCTCATCGCTCTTGCGTGACGGGAATTTCCAGCTAACCAAGTGCTGTGGAGGTAAAGGAGTATAAAAAAGGAACGTTCCCGCTGTTGTGGCTGGCGTTCTTTTTTCATGGAATGGCTCCGGGGTTTTGGGTGCCATCGCTGACGAATGTGCTGAAAGCCGAGGGATTGGAAGGTTGGCAAGCGTGGGCTTTTGCTATGCCGCCCATCGCCTCCTTGATCTCGCCTCTGGTGGGTGGTGCGCTTGCGGATGAAAGGATGTCCGCACAGAAACTCATGGGCTGGAGTTCATTGCTCGGCGCGGTGACGATTGTGTTCGCATTCCTCGCATTGGATCTCGGTTGGAGTCCGGTTTGGTTTTTGTTCGGTATTGCCATGTATGCCCTGGTTTCAGGTCCCACATGGGGCTTGATGGCCACCATCAGCCTCACTCATCTAACACATGGTGAACGGCATTATCCCATGGTCAGAGTGGGCGCAACATTCGGATGGATGGCTGCGGGGTTCCTCATCAGCTACGTGTTGCACTCGGACTCATCCGTGAAATGCGGCTATGCTGCAGGAGTTGCACGGGTGGCGGCCGGGTTGCTGGCGTTTTTTCTTCCGAACACCCCACCTCTTGGGTTGGGCAAATCATGGAAAAGCGCAATGGGTTTAGATAGCTTCAAGCTTTTCAAAAATCGCGACCATGCCGTGCTGTTCGCAGTGACAGGGTTGTTCTCGATACCCTTGATCGCGTTCTACATGTATTCCGCAGAAATGTTCAAAGCGCTTGGAAGCAAAGCACCGACGGCAGCGGTCAGCGTTGCCCAG
>CAMCYT010000024.1 GCA_945885485.1 Prosthecobacter debontii | reverse complement strand
CCGGGGTAAACGGACATGGACGAACACAAATTTAAATCCTTTCGTCAAATAAACGCGGATAAACACTGATGCTAAGAGGATTAGCAAGAATTCTTCATTCACCTAAAAGGTGAGACTGAAAAAATTCATAACTCTTTGATTATCCGTGTGTATCTGTGTCCATCGGTGGTTCCATTTCGGTTTCTAGGATCACTTGAGCAAATCCTCAAGCGGCAATACAGCTACAGCCGACTCCTCCTGTAATTTCTCAAACTCTTTCGGGATCATAGATGTGAGAGACTGTTTAAACTTATCAATCGTTTCATCTTTGGTTGCGCCCATCACCCACCTGCCATCTTCGTGTTTTCTGATGCTAGATAAACGACCATTAACTTTCTTTGTACCTTGTGGAGACAATTGATAGACCAAATATTTTCCTAACTTTGATTCGATGATAAAAACTTGATCGAGCGCATATTTCATTCCCTTCCACGGATTATCCTCAGCATCCGGACCCGTCAGTTCCGACCTTTTTTTCATGCCCGCCCTCATCCTCTCATATTCAGCCTTCAATTCGTCCTTATCAAATCGATCCGTTTTTACATTCTGAGCAATCTCTTCATCCGTCATGTAAGATGTAATATCGCTAGTTGTAAGCATGATCGAAATCATCAACTGGGATTTCGGCAACGAATCCTTATTCACCAACATGCTGAATACGATGGGTTCTGAGGGCGAGTATACCTTAACCACACAATCCACATCTTCAATCTTCGTGGTAAATTGATTTTTTCCAGGCTCAGCGGCTTGAACAAACAACAAGCTCGAGATAACCAAAAAAACAAGTGCGATGGTTTTCATGAGAATTGGACCGTTTAGTTTTTGAAAAGCTGATTCGCCGCAGCTTTGATCTCTTCCAACTTACTCCGATCCGGTGCGGCTCCTCTAGCTTGATCCGGTTTCCCTCCGCCTTTTCCGCCGGCCATGGCAGCTAGGTCGCGCAGAAGATCACCGGCTTTAAGACCGGCTGCTAGAGCATCGGCTCCGCAGTGGGTGGCGAGGTGAAGTTTTTCTCCGTCATCAACGATCAACAACGCGGCTCCGCCGAAGTTTTTTTTCTTCAAGCCGTTTTGTAATTCCTGGAGCAATGAGGCATCGGATTCGAACAAAGCGATGATAGACTCACCTTTCGCGATGAGATCTGCAAGCGCTTCATCAGCGAGCGACGCGGCTTGGGCTGACTGGATTTTCTTAATACGCTTCTCGGCCTCAATAGCAGCTTCTTTGGTTTCTTCCAAAGTGCGCAACCCATGAGCGTAGGTTGCGTTGATCTGGGAAATATCCGCACGCTCAACCAGCATCGCGCCCATGATGTGTGGGAACTCGTTGACGGTAATGATCTCTTCACCAAGTTCGGCCAACTTCTCGTTGGCGGCTTTGAGTTTCTCTGCAGCCGCTTTGAGTTCGCTATCCCATTTCTCGATCGACTCGCGAATGTATTCCCAAGCCGATTCTCCACAGGCAGCCTCGATGCGGCGCACGCCGGATGCGATCGCTCCTTCGGATTTGATTTTGAAAAGTCCGATCTCACTAGTGTTGCGAACGTGAGTTCCACCGCAAAGCTCCATGGACGGACCATCGAGTTGATGAGCTCCTCCACCGATCTGAACCACACGAACCGTATCACCATACTTATCACCGAAGAACTGCATGATGTCGGTGCGGTGTTTGATGTCGGCGTGTTTGACTTCGGTCCATGAAACGGTGAGTCCCTGCTTGATGGCACCATTGACCATTTCTTCCATCTCTGAAAGTTGCGCAGAAGTAACGGCTCCGCTGTTGAAATCGAAACGCAGGCGGTATTCATCGACCGATGAGCCTTGCTGCGCGGCGTCTTTAGAAACGACTTCGTGAAGCGCCCAATGGAGAAGATGCGTAGCGGTGTGGTGTGCCTCGATGGGACGACGACGAGTGGTGTCGAGTTTGAGAGTGACTTGATCACCCGGTTTGATTGACGATTGATGATTGTTGATTTCTGATTTTTGAATGATCAGAGCACGGGCTTTGCCGATTTGTTGGACGCCTGTGACTGGAATGTCATTTAACGTTCCTGTATCGCCGGACTGGCCGCCCATTTCAGCGTAGAAGACGGTTTTGTCAGTAATGACGAAGAGCGCGTCTTCTTGCGGGTGAATTTCTAACACAGTGGCTTCGACAGAATCATTTTCGAAGCCGACGAATTCGGTAACGGCTTCGGTGGAGATGTCTAGGGCGCGGACGATGTTAGATTTCTGAGCTGCGCGGGCGCGCTCGCGTTGTTCCTCCATGAGTTCCTCGAAGCGAGGCATGTCTACCTGAAGTCCGCGCTCGGCACAAAGAAGTTCGGTAAGGTCAATTGGGAAACCGTAGGTGTCGTAGAGGCGGAAGGCATCATGCCCAGTCAAACTAGGCGTGATGGTCAGGTATCTTTTCCACTCATTATCAATTATTTGCTGCTTACTCAGTCTAGTGAAAGAGCCGTCATTGTTTTTTATGTCTAATTGGAGAATTTCTCTCTCAGGATCTTTGTCCAACGGCGTATCTTCACGAGTTGAAATAGATTGTTTATAGAGAGTATTTGTAATGGCTCTTGGCAGGGCTTCTTCCAAAAACTTGGCCATTCCTCTATCCAACGTCTGGTTAAAACTCGCCTCTTCTTGTTCCAGCGTTTGTCTAACAACGTCTTCGCGATTTTTTAACTCCGGAAAAACTCCGCCCATCTCTGCGACTAGCGTTTCCACCAGCGCGCCGAAGAAGGGTTTTTCACCAGAGAATCCAAGCTGGCGACCGTATCGAACCGCGCGACGGAGGATACGGCGGAGGACGTAGTTTCTGCCGTTGTTCCCCGGCATGATGCCATCGGCGATGGAGAAGGAAAGGGTGCGCAAGTGATCCGCGATGACGCGGAACGCGATGGCGGTTTTCATTTCCTCAGAAAACGCGGAGCGATCCGCGCCGAGCTCCGGATAGATGTCGACGTAGGTTTTATCGCTGAGTTCTTCGAGCTTGCGGAAGATGGGTTGGAAAACGTCGGTGGCGTAGTTGGAAGGCTTTTTCGAGAAGTCGGTGAAACCTTTGGTGTTCTGAATGATCGAACAAGCGCGCTCAAAACCCATACCGGTATCGACGTGTTTGGCAGGAAGCTCGCGGAACGTACCGTCGGCCTCGGCGTTGTATTGAATGAAAACAAGGTTCCAGATTTCGATGCAGAGATCGGAATCGTTGTTGACGAGATTGCGACCGGTGACGGGATTGCCCTTAGGTGTTAGATCGACGTGAAGTTCGGAGCACGGGCCGCAGGGACCAGTTTCGCCCATCATCCAGAAGTTGTCTTTCACATTGCCGTGGACAATTTGGATTTCCGGATCGCAACCCGCCGCGCGGAAAAGTTCTGCCCAGATGTCGTAGGCTTCTTGATCGAAATTTCCGGGATCGCCGGGTTTCGGTGCATAAACTGATGCGTAAAGCCGGTGCGCCGGAAGTCCCCAACGCCCAACGACGAGCTCCCATGCCCATTGGATGGCTTCTTTTTTGAAATAGTTTCCGAACGACCAGTTCCCGAGCATTTCGAAAAACGTATGGTGATAGGTGTCGTAGCCGACGTCCTCTAGGTCGTTGTGTTTTCCGCCAGCACGGATGCATTTCTGGGTGTCTGCCGCGCGTGGTGGATTGTAGGGAGCTTTTTCGACACCGAGGAAATACGGCACAAACGGATTCATCCCCGCGTTGGTGAAAAGCAAGCCCGGCGACTGCGGAAGCAGCGACGCGGAGGGCACGATGGTGTGCTGCTTTTCATTGAAAAAATCGAGGAAGCTTTGCCTGATTTGTGAGGAAGTCATGATAGGAATAGTGGGCTGAAGTCAAATCACGCCATGCATATTGGCTTCGCTTACAAGACACGCTAACGCGTTGGGGCATTGGCGGATCTCAGAGGCGGTCATGGTGCGGGGCGGGAGGTTGGACAATGTCCCTTTGAGAGTAAAGCGGACAATCCAACCAGATTGGATATGAAGGCAACTCATCCTGCGCAGCCAAATCCCTCGGAATTTCATCTATCAATGCCGCCAACTGCTCAATCTTGGCATGATTAACGCTATAATTTGCTCATCCCCCCCCAATTAGCGGATGGGCTGCGGCGGATTCTAGTTTTCTTAACGGAAGGCTGTATTCGCCGCAGCGACCCGAGTGGGTGAAAATCGACGAAGTTGCCTTGCCGCGAGAGGTTCCTTGTGTTTTTATCCGCGTCCCGCCCGAACGCGGAATCACTTTTATGGCAAACAAGGACGTAACAGACCCAGTGCGGATGGAGAAAATTGTCTCTCTCTGCAAACGCAGAGGCTTCATTTTTCAGGCTGGTGAACTCTACGGCGGACTCAATGGTTGCTGGGATTACGGTCCGATAGGCGCCGAGCTCAAGCGCAACCTCAAAGATTACTGGTGGAGAAAAACCGTCCAAGAACGCGATGACGTGCTCGGCATGGACGGAGCAATCTTGACGATGGAGGCCGTGCTTCAGTCTTCTGGCCATATTGGGGGTTTCAGCGATCCCATGTGCGACTGTCTGCTTTCTAAAGCCCGCCTACGTGCCGATCAGATCGACCCGCAGGATGGAACCGTTTATCATTTCACTGGAGCGACTTTACCTGAATCTGATTGGAAATCCGATAAAGCGTACTCCGTTCTACAGCTTTCCGGCCAAGACGAAGCGAAAGTCCGTAAAACCGCCCGCGAATATTACTCCCAATTCATCAAAGAATCCGTGATGAGCAAAAAGGAAGCCATCAAGGCGATCCAGCTTGAAGGAGAAACCACCGAACAGGTTACTGGCACAACTAGCTACAACCCAGCAAACGGCTCCCTTCTGACAGAGCCCCGTGAGTTCAACCTCATGCTGCAAACCAACTTTGGAGCCACCGGCGAACAAATTGCCTACCTCCGCCCTGAAACTGCGCAGTCCATTTTCTGCCAATACAAAAACATCCTCGATTCCAACCGGGTCAAACTCCCCTTCGGTATCGCGCAGGTCGGTAAATCTTTCCGTAACGAAATCAACCCACGGAACTTCACCTTCCGCTCCCGCGAATTCGAGCAAATGGAAATCGAGTATTTCTGCCACCCAGATGACGGCATGCGCCTCACTGAAGAATGGCTTGAGACTCGCCTCAACTTCTATGCAGAAATCGGCATCCCTCGCGAGAAGCTCCACATCCTCGATGTGCCCGATGGCGAGCGCGCTTTCTACTCGAAAAAAACTTACGATATCGAATACGAATTCCCGTTCGGCATTCAAGAACTGGAAGGCGTTGCGTATCGCACCGATTACGACCTCGGCGTCCACGCGAAAGGCTCCGGTAGGCCGTTGGAATACTTTGACGAGGAAACCAAAGAGCGTTTCCTTCCACACGTCGTCGAGCCATCCGCTGGCTGCGATCGCACGGTGCTCGCACTGATTTGCGAAGCTTTCGACGAAGAAGAACTCGGCACCGATGGCAAAAGCGACATCCGCACCGTGATGCGCTTCATGCCAGCAATGGCACCAATCAAACTCGCCATTTTCCCTCTCCTGAAGAAAAACGAGGATCAAGTCCGGATCTCCCGCGAAATCCAGAAACAACTCCAACCATGGATGAATGTCTTCTACGACGATGGAGGGGCTGTTGGCCGTCGTTACAGACGTCAGGACGAAATCGGCACGCCTTTCTGCGTAACCGTCGATTTTGAGACTCTCGGGGAGGAAAAACCCGATCTTAAAGGCACGGTTACGATCCGTCACCGCGATTCGATGGAACAAGAACGCCTTCCTGTCGAGGACCTCCTGCCTTGGCTTTTAGCACGAGTCAGATAATTAAAAGTTGCAACCTACCCTTTCCCAATGCATCCAAGGGGAGGGGAAACCACTCACCACCATGGCAGATAAAGAAGATAAGAATGAAGAGAACGTCGGCGGAAAATTCTACGTCGATAGCCAATGCATTGACTGCGATCTTTGTCGTGAAACTGCTCCAAGCAATTTCACTCGCGCGGACGACGAAGGCTACTCTTTTGTGTTTAAACAGCCGGAAAACGCCGAAGAAATCGCCCAGTGTAAAGAAGCCATGGAAGGCTGCCCTGTCGAGGCCATCGGCGTAGACGGCGACGCGTAAACCACTTACCTCCATGGTCGCGCCAAGGAAACGGAAACCCAAACCGACGACGCGACGCGAGGGAATTCATGATGAGCTAATGTATGAATGGCTCGGCTGCGAAAAGCCTTTAAACCTCGGAAAAAATATTTCAGCTGCGGCCGACTGGATTGATGAAATTCTCAAAAAGCAGTTCTTCGCGGAAGGGATCAACGAAGAGGAAGTCAAAGCCGCATGGAAAGAAATCGCTGGAGATTTCATCGGCAGCAACACCGAGCCAGTTTCCGCAAAAGAAGGCCATCTCGTGCTGCGCGTGACGCAACCCGCGATGCGCTTCCACCTAGAACAAATGAAGCCGGAACTGCTGCGCAAAATCAAAGAGCGCTTCGGTAAGGATAAAATCAAATCGATTAAATTTTCTTTGGGTTGAGATTCAATCTCTAACAAATCACGCAACCATGTTCAAAAACCTCATATTCGATTGGTCCGGCACTTTGGTGGACGACATGGGGCCAGTGATTGAAGCGACCAATGTGGTGCTTGAGAAATACGGGATCGCACCCTACGACCGCGAGGGTTTCCGCAGAAGTTTCCGTCTCCCTTATCACGAGTTTTACGAGGAGCTTCTGCCAGGAGTTGCGCTTGGAGAACTCGAAGCCCATTTCCGCCCCGCCTTCGATGAGGCGACGAGTTTAGTGACCGTGCTGCCACATGCTCGAGAGAAACTGGAATGGGCCAAACAACGCGGGATGCGGATGTTCGTGCTGACCTCGATGGATCCGACTGCTTTTGCGCGGCAGCTGAACGAATTCGGCATGCAGGATTTTTTCGAAGAAACCTACGCAGGAGTGCTGGATAAACGTGAACTTATCGCGCAGATCCTCGAAACCCACGCGCTGCAAAAAGATGAAACTGCATTCATTGGCGACATGACGCACGACATCGAAACCGCCCGCCACGGAGGCATTTCATCCATCGCGGTGCTCACTGGCTATCATCACGCGGAGGTACTCGCAGCAGTCCGCCCCGATATCACCGTTCCCGATCTGGGAGTGCTGGTGAAACTTTTCGATCGAAGAAAGGCCGACCGCCCCATCGCAACTGTCGGCGCGCTGATTCACGATGGTGCAGGAAAGTTACTGATGATTCGCACCCACAAATGGAGCGATCTATGGGGAATCCCCGGTGGAAAAATCGAACGCGGGGAATCCAGCGAAAATGCTCTGAAACGTGAGATCCGTGAGGAAACCGGATTGGATGTTTCCGATATCCGTTTCGTGATGAATCAGGACTGCATCGACTCTACTGAGTTCATTCGAGCCGAGCATTTCATCCTGCTCAACTATCTCGCCAAAGCATCGTCACATGAAGTCACGCTCAACGACGAAGCCGAAGATTTCCGATGGGTGAGCATGGATGACGCCCTCAACCTTGATCTCAACGCCGCGACAAAAATTCTTCTGCAGCGAGTGATCGATGAAAAATTATTACCATGAACCGAGATGAAATCGAAATACGACGCTTGGAAATCGAATGCCACATCGGCGTTCCAGACGAAGAGCGAGCTCAACCCCAGAAACTTTGGATCACCACCCGCATGCGGCCTTCCCAAGGATTTATAGGGCTTTACGATCAAGTGCAGAATACCGTGGATTACTATGAGGTCTCGTTAAAAATTGCCGATCTCGCTACATCGCGCCCTAGGCATTTGATCGAAACCCTCGCCATCGATCTCGCAGAGATGTTGCTTATTTCCTACCCGTTACAATCTGTGGACGTAGAAATCGAGAAGCGCATTTTACCAAATGCTCAATACGTTGCGGTTAAGATTCAGCGCAGTCGCTAATTAATTGCTGCGTTTTTGCAACGTCCTCTCATCCACCGGAATCCCTTTCGGCACTTCGGCTTTCTTTCCATCGGTGGTCGGTAGCGTTCCGAGATGGCCTTTAATCAGAAACCATATCCCGGTCGCCAGAAGGAGACACAGGATCTTGGCTATCCAATCTTTCGTTGGTTTCAGTTTCATGAGAAGTTGGGGCAGAAAAGAAAATTTCAGAGATGCGGTCGCGGAATTGTTTTTCAGTTAGATTTCGATAGATTTGTCCATTTTCAGATATCGAAATACTACCGGTTTCTTCACTCACCACAATCGCAATAGCGTCGGTTCGCTCGGTTAAACCGATCGCCGCGCGGTGACGAAGTCCGGTCGAGCGATCTTGCATTTCCTTTTCGGTGACAGGAAAGACGCAGGCAGCTCCAGCCACGCGATCGTCTGCAATGATCATTCCGCCGTCATGCAGCGGGGATTTTGGGAAAAATACACTCATTGCAAGTTCGGAAGAAAAATGCGCATCTAACAGCACTCCGGTATCTAGCTGTTCTTTTAGCGAGATATCCCGCTGTATCGCAATCAAAGCTCCAATGCGTTTTTTCGAAAGGATGACCACCGCATCAGCCAGGCGCTCTACAAACGCCAAGCGCCTTTTGCTCGAAAATGAAAAGATCTGGCTACTCCCCAAACGCGCCAATGCGTTTCGCAACTCAGGCTGGAAAATTACCAAAAGCGCAAATGCCAAAACCGCTGCCGAACGAGTGATCAACCAGCCGATCACTTCAAACTCGAACAGCTGAGTCACTAGCGCTAAAGCCACCAGAATGAACCCTAGGCCGACGAGAATCTGAGCTCCACGAGTCGCTCGGAATGATCGGTAAATGAGATAAAGACAGAACGCGAGAACGAGTATTTCGATCCCATCACGCCAATGCTTTTGGATAAACTCCCACATGTTCGCGAAAACATAGCCTATGAGCGAAGATCTGTCACTTTCAAAGCTCGTTTCTTAGTATTACATGGAATGCGTCTTGCTGTTGGCGGATGACTCGCCTTTATTTTGCGCATGCACGAAGAAATTAAACTTTCCCGCGAAGTAGCTGCCGTCCAAATCCCGAGTGGGGACGCGATGATCCTGCCCACAGGAACCGCCGTATTCATCACCCAACGGCTCGGTGGAACTTACACAGTCGCTACATCACAAGGGCTGGCACGTATTTCTTCCAAAGACGCCGATGCCCTCGGGATTAATCCCGAAGAAGAAAAGCAAAAACAAGAAGACGCCGTTCGACTGAAAGATGCTCCTCTGGAAGAGCAGGTTTGGGCGCAACTCAAGGGTGTTTACGATCCCGAAATCCCTGTCGATATCGTAAACCTCGGTTTGGTCTATGACTGCGCGATCGAACAACAGGGCGATAAAAAAGTCGTTCAAGTGAAAATGACACTCACCGCACCAGGTTGCGGCATGGGTCCTGTGATCGCTGCTGATGCACAAGCGAAAGTCATGACCATCGACGGCATCGATGAAGCTCACGTCGAACTCGTTTGGGATCCTGCTTGGAATCAAGACATGATTACCGAAGAAGGAAAAATGAAATTGGGTATGATTTAGTCCGTGGTCTGATCAATATAAGCGATGATGGTCGGAATCGCCATTTCCAAAACCTCTGCCACATCCTGATAGGCGAGACGCCCCATCCCAATGGGATCCGGCACATCAGCCCCATATCCAATGCCCGGCAAATCAACAAATTCGCAAACGAGATAGTATTTTTCACAATACTCAGGAAACCTTCCCTCCAAAGCCGCCAAGTGCCCCTGTGTCATGGCGAACACATGTGTCGCTTCTTGAAGCAGTTTTGCTGAAACTGGCTGACTCTTGAATCCTTCAAATGCGGCACCTGACTCCTTGCAAATCTGCGCCGTTTCTCGGCTGCACGCAGAACCTTCAGATGCAGCTACTCCCGCGGACTTTACCGAGTAGTCGACACGATCTAAAACAGCCTTGCGGAAAAGAGCTTCAGCCATGGGGCTGCGACAGGTATTTCCTGTGCACACAAATAGAACCCTTTTATCAGCAGACATCGTCACAGAGCATGCCTACTGAGACTCGTGTCGTCAAATCAAAGCAGAAAATCACCCTTTCATAATCTCCATGGCCTCTTTGAAATTTTCAATGAATACTGGGTCTTTGATCAGATCACGTAGCCAGCTCGCCACAGGCGCTAATGCTCCCATCAAACAAAATACCGAAACGACATACCAAGTAGGTGATTTACCCTCCGGGGCAATAAACTGTTTCAACCATGTATCTTTATCCACCACCGAAGTACTGAACATCTGATTCTCATCCTTTAACATGATCAGAAACTTATTCACCGCCTTTGGCTTGCTTGATTTGTAAAGATGATTGAATCGACGCCCTGGCGTCAGAGGAAGATCGATTCTTCTTATGCCTTTAGGAGTATGTTCAGTAGGCCTTAAAGTGAGGATGTGTACTTCTTGCACAAACTTCACCTTCAACCAACGATCAATAGGAGTGAGTTGCATAGGTTTTCGATTTGTTAAATAAAAATCTTAGACGCCGCTTTCCATCATCTTCGGACCCATCAAGAAGATCGGTAAGAATGTGCCGACAAAGACACCCGCGATGATTGTAACCGCAATAATTAATACCACAAAGCTGACCGTAGCCGCAAACACGGCCATATAATTCTCTGCGTCCTCTTCATACATCAAAGTAAGCATTTCTAACTGCGAATCCAGCGAAGCAGATTTTTCACCAATCGAAAGCATGTGAGTGATCTGCGAATCGACAGAGGTATATTTAGCAAACGCCGTTGAAAGTGGAACACCCGCATTCTCATACCTATCCGCCGCCTCTCTGAGTTCAGCGTAAAACGGCGTCCCTTTAACACTGTTTGCAGAAACCCGAATCGACTTCGCTAAATTGATGCCGTTTGAGTGCAACAGTTTAATCGTTGAAAGGAAGGTCATTTGACGAAGCGACATGACCAACAGCCGAAGTAATCTCCATTTTGACATGGCGACACCCATGATCACTCCCTGCACCTTCTCCACTTTCGCAATGGTTATGCCCAATGCGATGAGCGAGATAATAAAAACATGCCAAATGGATTGTACAAAATGACTGATAGCGAACGATATCGCAGTCATGCCATCAGGCTTTGCTCCCACACCTGCCAACATTTCTTCCACTTGAGGAACAATTTTTACCTGCGATACAATGAAGGCTCCTATCAAAACTCCTATGATGATGCCTGGCTGAACAGTCGCTTTCTTGAGTGCTTTTTTAAATTTGAGTTCACTGGTAAGACGTAAAGCCAATGATCTAAACGCTTCATGCAACTGACCCGCATCAGAGCCCGCTTGAATAAGTCCAACTATCGTATCATCAAAACGCTCACTTCGTCGAAACGCCTCGTGAACGTTAATCCCAGCCGCAATATCTTCACGAATTGCATCGAGAGTATCACTTATGTTCTTATCAGCTAGTCCCTGCGCGTAATATTTTAATGCATCAGAAGTGTTGATCTGAGCTCTCAACATTGATCCCAACCCACGGAAGATTCCTATCAGATCCTTTTTGCTGAATGGCGCGGGCTTGATTGGTTTACCAAATACGTCTTTCTTTACTTTCTTTGCAGTTGCAGATGAAAGCTTATTGGCAGGTTTATTATTTGATGAAGAATCACTCATCGGTGTAGGTCATATCAATGACCTTACTGAGTGCAGCAAGGTCTGTTTTTCCTTCCCTAAGCAGTTTCAAGCCACTTCGGCGCAAATTTGGGAGGATTCCCTCATTTGCAATTTTTACTTCCAATTCATAAGGGCTTATTTCTCCTTTGGAAAGCTGATCTGAAACTTTTGGTGTAATTGGAATAATTTCCAACACGGCGGTCCGTCCAGAATAGCCCGTATTTCGACACTCAGAACAACCTCCATCGCGTGCTTTATTGATTGGGACATCGGCCCAAGATTCATCCAAGGCAAAGGTTTTGCGCTCAAATTCAGAAATTCCCGCTGCCGGCTCTTTACAATACGGGCAAAGCATCTTCACCAAACGCTGAGCACATGCTGCTTTGAGAGTTTGGGCGATTTTCCAGCGCTCGATACCGAGCTGTTCGAAGCGCTCAATGATCTGAGATGCCCTAGCGGTGTGGATGGTGGTTAGCACTTTGTGTCCCGTAACCGCGGCCTCAATAGCAAGCTCTGCAGAGTCAAGGTCACGAACTTCACCCATCAAAATAATATCTGGGTCTGAACGCAGGAAGGATGCGATCATCGGCTTGAATTCTTTCGCATTTTTCAAGTCGCAGTGGGTAATTCCGGGAACTTCGTCTTCCACCGGGTTTTCCAAGGTTAGAATGTTGACCTCAGGTCGATTTAACTCACGTAAGATAGCATTCAGCGTAGTTGATTTTCCTGATCCTGTCGGGCCAGACATCACGATGATTCCAGATGGAATTTTCATGACTTTACCCAGTGCGAACATCGTCTGCTCATCAAAGGCAAGAGTTCCTTTGCCGAGCGTCACGTTGATATTGCTCTTATCGAGAAGACGCATCGTAATGTGATATCCGCGATATGTCCTATGCCTCTCGTAGCGAATATCGATAGGCCGGTGAAAGTAAGAAATTGTGAAACGCCCGGAAATACCAGGAACTGTATTTCGAATCTCCGTCGGAAGGCGCATCAAGTTCAGCAGGAATGCATCTAGCCTATCCTTGAGCTTCATGGGAATTTCCACTTTCCGCCCGATGTCACCATCTACCCTGAATGCATAGTAAAATGACTCTTTTTCAACCTTGAAATGAATATCTGATGCCTGGGTTCTAACAGCATCCGACATAACCATAGCGACTAGCTGAGCCATTGGCTCTACATAGTCAGTGGTGACATCAAAGTCGTAGATTCCATCATCCATGTCTTCGACATCGATCGCTTCCAGATCTGACCGGCTTGGCCCATTATTGCCCCCGACAGATTCAATGGCGTGAGCGATTTCGGTCGCTAGAGTAACGACTTTGACGATCTCCAAATCTGGAAACCTAGGCGCGAGATATTCTTCGGCAATTGGGTTCCATGGATTTGCCGTGATAACGATCAGCTTATCTGTGCCCGATAAACACAAAGGAGCGAAGAAAGCACGGGTCATGACTGTTGCATCGCAATATACGTGCAGAGATGGATCACAGAATTCCGCGACTTTTGGGAAAAATGCCAGTCCATTCAGTTTTGCCACCAGCGCCATGAAGCTATAACGTGTGACACGGTTAGGAACCTGATCTTGGGATAGTTCTGCGAAACTAGGGTCATGATTCCCCAATTCAGCCATAATTCGATTGCTGATCAGATCATTGAAGGATATGCCATCGAAGTCGATCACGTGCTGACAGATTTAGAGTTAAAATTCAAAATGCTTACGGCAAAGAAACGACCATGATTCATAGTCCATTCTGACAACGGTAATAAAAGGCCGAATACCAAATCGCTTGGAAACCACTTGATAAACTTGCTCACTAAAAATCTTAGCTGCGATTGGATTCACTGAGCCTGTTGCGATTGCATCCGTATCTTCTGCATATAGCACCGGCACCAATAGCAATTTACCAAGACGATGCAATGCATCAAAAGATTCGTAGAATGCGGACGGTGCTATGAGCTTGTTGGCGAAAGGGATGTATGGAGGAGATGGACTCATCGTTGTTGCGACAGCAGAGCTTAACTCAGAAATCGCCTTGCTAATGTGTTCTTCATCATGGCCCAAAACCCTTGCCGTGATTTCAATTAAATCGACGGGCTTCCCATTATTTTGAGCCTCGCGAGCCATTGTGAGGGCTTTGAATATATCGTCATCTGAGGCCGCTCCTACTTGACTTAAAGCTTCAGCCGTTTTGACAAGACAGCTCTCAACAATAGCTGCAGAAGCCTCGCTTACCGACGATTCTGGTGCCTGAGGTGGTATTTTAAATTCTGCCGACATGCGATTTGCCCATTGTAACCGAGATACTTCAATTAGCGTTTATGCCTGCTGGGCTTTGGTTTTGAAGATGAGCTTCGATCTGCCTTTACCTCAGGGAGAAGTTCATCAGCCTGAGGATAATAAGGCGCTTGGCTTGGCTGCATACCACGGAGAGTTCTATCAAGATTGGGTTCGTGCCCTGGTCCTGGGTTATACGGATTCGCCGAGTTATAGTCATACGGCAGCTCACTCTTATTTTGTAGATTTTTACTTACTCGGCTCGTTTCTCCAGTTGCAGCCGGATTATATGAAGTTGGAGTTACAATAAATACCAAAGATGTCTGGGATTTGCTGGTCTCTTTGCTTTTGAATAAGAAATTTAAGATAGGGATATCTCCAAATAATGGGACTTTGTTCTTATCATCGCTTTGGATTTCACCATAAAAGCCACCTACAATCAGCGAATCTCCATCAGGAATTCTAGCGAGAGTTTCAATCATGGATTCGGTCACTCTTGGGTAACTATTTCCGTCCAATCCTTCTACGCCAACACCCTGCACAAATCCGGTAATTTGAGCTGAACGCGGGCGCATTTTCATCCTTATTGTGCCGTCTGGAAGCAATGTGGGAGTGACGGCAATCGAGATACCGATCTCACGATGGTTTTGAGGATCCTCAGTGATAGCTCTATCTGATATATCGATTTTGTAACGAACTTCCTCACTCACTGTTGGCGCGCCAGTGGTACTTGGGGTTGTGGTGGACGTGATGATAGGAACACGATCAATGATCGAAATAGTCGCTGCCTCATTATCCTCTGTGATTAACGTCGGGTTAGACACCTGATTAGAAACACCTCCCTCATTCAAAGCCTTAAGAACGCCGCTAAGCTGTACCGGGGTTAAAATAATACTCCCTGCTTTAGCGGTGAATCCTCCGGCTGGTGATGACAGTGGTGGTGTACCAGTTAGCTTTGTCGGCAACCCAAAGAGATTTCCTAGTTGGCCCGTTACCTCGATTGGAACGCCTAGAGTCCCTAGACTATCTGCCCAGTTCACGCCCAGTTTTTCACCTGCGCTAGAATTGATTCTGAGGATTTTCGTTTCGACGATGATCTGGCCTTTAGCCTTGTCGATGTTATGCAATAGATTTCGAGCTGCTTCGATACGGGTCGCTGTATCGATGATGACGACTGTGTTGGTTTTAGTCTCAAAGTTAACAATCCCTGTGCCTGGTGTAAGCATGGGCATGATAAGCTGCTTAATGGACGCGATATCTGTGGGGCGTAAATATTGGAGCTGATAGTGCCATTCCGCGCTGGGTAACTTAGCCAGCTGAGCCTCTGTAAGTGCGTAAATCGTGTTACCTTTGGTATGAAGGGTAATCCCATACATGAACGCAAGTTCCTCCATCTGGTTAAGTGGCTCCCCGTCCCCGAGATTACCTGTGACTTGGAATTCTGGGCCAGCGATGGAAAGGTTATGGAAGTACTGGCGACCCGCAGATTTAGCTAAAAACTGGAAAATATCGTTCAAGGCCGCATCTTTGATGATGTAGCCATCTGGCGTTTCTGCCACCGGAGTATTTGGATCCACTGGAGCATTCGGATCCACTGGGACCTCAGAGCCGATCACGGGAACATCGGCAGGCGCAACCGGATTAACCGGTGCTGCAGGCTCAGTAACAGCGGGATCCTTGGCTTGTGGATCTGCATCCTGAGCATACGAAAACGTTGCAAAGTTGATGAAGAATACAGCTAGAGATAGATGAATTCGATGGTTTTTCATAATGCGAATAAAAGTTATACTAACAAAAATGACGAATAAGCCAAGCAATTTACTCGCTTCCGATTACGAGGGGTTGATTTTTTGTTGGCTGAACCATTCCTTCTGGTACCAATCTGGTGTCGCCAGCTTCCATTCCGAGAGGTAAAACCTCTAATTTAAGTACGGCTTCTATGCCACCATCGAGGTCTTTAAAAATGATTTTTTTCGGTTCAACCTTCATTACTTTTAGATGTTTTATTCTACCCTGATCATATGAAATCGGAAGTTCTTCCAATTCTTTGATAACTCTGTCTCCCACTAGGAAGCTCTTTTCCTTAACCATAATCGTAGAGACTTTGATGCCTTTGATGATTTCAGCCAGAGCTTTAGGTGCAAAGTTAGTTGGCACTTTGACGAGTGGATTCGGAGTATTGATAGGCGGTTTAGATTTGAGGTCCTGATACAGTCCAAATACATCCGTTGCCCTGTTTTTCATGGAAAAGTCCGCCATACGCGCTGCAATGTATAACTCAACATTTCCAATGGCAAAACGAGATGGCTTTGATTTAATCAACTCGATATCTGGATTTGTTTCCGTCAGATTTGCCTGAGCCGTTGTCTTTGGCGAGTCGGCAAGAGACTGAAAAATATCCGCGCTTTGAGCTGAAATATTTCGGATCGGAATAAAACTCAGGCATACAATCATTATCGTAGTTTTAGCTACAATGAAAGCTGCTATGCTGGGCTTAGTTTTCATTTTCAGTTCTATGAAGGTTATTTCTCCCAGGCGGTGTAAGTCACTTGGATATTAAGCAGGTTTGAATCTGTATTAGTATTGGGATCAATACGAAAATCCTGTAATTGTAAATTAGGCATGCGAGTTTCCAGTTCGAGCAAAGCTTTTTGAGCTGTCCTATAGTCCCCCTTAAGATTGAACTTAAGTGCCTTAGAATTCTGTGCCGAGACAGTTCCAAATCCGATTTTATTAATCATCCGCTCGGGAATAGGTTGTTGAAACTCTTTGGTAGGAAGCTTTCCGGCTAATATTTTCATATTCGCGTTGAGGAGAGTAAAAGAATCTTGCTCTATGACTTCTGACCACTGCTTAAATAGATACCTTTGACTGATAACTTGGCTTTCGATTGCATTTGCCGACAATTTGCTCATTTGAACGGTTTTGTATTGCTGGACTCTTGTCTCGTATATGGTGGAAACTTTTCCCTTGAGGACCCAGCAAATTCCCACGACTGACGCAGCAATCACCATTGGGATCACAATGCCGAAAATGATGATGGTGTTCTTGTACATTAAGTCATTAGGGTGCTTTGGTTATGGGAATTGCCAATGTATCAGTCGCATCAAAGCGTTGAACGATCGTTAGCTCAAAGGTGAATGAATAAGTTGATGAGTCGAAATCTTGAACATCTTCGACAGACCTCGGTAAAAATTTTGGATTTTCTTTGATTGTCAAATTAGTCACGAGATTTCGGCTTGCTGGTTTTGGGTCGAAGCTTGAATCCCCTGTAATCTTTAAAAAATTCGCAAACTTGGCTGTAATTCCCTCACGAGAATTAATTAAATTAAGACTGTCTATGCTCTCGTTTCTGGCGAATCCAGTGATTTTCCATTCTTTAAAAAATCCTACCTTAGTTTGCTTGGGGACAGCCTCCGTGCGAATAGCAAGATTGAAACTATTCACTAATAAATTAGACTTTTCAGGAAAGAGCAAAGTGATCATTTCCATCGAAGACCATGCCTTAGAACGATCATCCAGCAAGACATTCCAGTGATCCATTCTAGCTTTTTCCGAGCTCAGCATCATCATTTTTTGTTTGATGATACCTGCTTCAGTATCATTGACACTCCATTCTGGCTTACGCATATAACCATATACGCTGAAAATCATTGAAAGAATCATCAGCAGTAATGCTACGAGCATGGCCTTTTTAGCGATTTTAAAATACCTAAGTAAGCGGATTTCATTTTGCGATGGAAACAAGGCCTGATCTTGGGCGGATATAGGCAGGAAATCCTGCAGAAACCATCGTTCCGCGCGCAATGTGCTAAAGGTATGGCTCTGTGTCTCGCCATTCTGCGAGGCCGTATCAGCAACACTCAATACAGGCTCAGGAGCCCATACTGGAAGCGGCGATACTTCTGAAAAATAAGCTGTTTCGATCTGCGAATTTGGGAAATTTCTTTTCAGATCATCAGAAATTTTTGTGTCAACTTGATCGCCTAACGGCAGAAGATAAATGTCAGGATCTTCAAACTCAAGTGAAGCATTGGTCGTAGCAAGCGACGACCAGAAGTTTGCCGGGCAGCGTTGGCCGCGATGTTGAATTGAGCGGATCAAGCGTAGATCCGCATGCTCATTGAAAAACGCCATGGCCGTGAACCATGGGTATTGAAGAACTGCGACGAAAGGTTTGTTACTTGAGGTATTAACAACCGATGCCAAGCTCATCATAGTGATCAACGGAGCACTGACCGCATGAGTGACTATGGGGAAGTTTTCATCATTTCCTAAATTTCGAAGGACCTTGAGAAATGGCTCCAATCTCCGAGAAAGGCGGATCGTCGTAGCGATCATCGGGCTTCCCGATGCCGGGTAAGGCATGACTCTCCATGAGGTTTGGTCAGACGATGCAGAACTATCCTCTATCACCTCACGGGGATTTTCATAAATCATCTGGCGCATATCATTAAGCGCGCCTGGGTTATTAAGTTTAGATTTTATCTCAGTTGTGACAAATTCATCTGCCACGTGAAGTACAATAC
>CAMCYT010000023.1 GCA_945885485.1 Prosthecobacter debontii | reverse complement strand
GTAAAATCCAAACAACGCGTCTCCGACCACGGGGAAGTCTTCACTCCCGAGTGGATGGTCGAGGCGATGCTGGATCTTGTGAAGGGCGAAACCGAGCGCATTGACTCGCGGTTTCTGGAACCGGCCTGCGGGGACGGCAACTTCCTCGTGAAGATCCTGCGACGCAAACTGGCCGCCGTGGAACTCAAATACGGCCAGTCCGATTTCGAGCGTCAACACTACTCTTTGCTCGCGGTCATGTGTATTTATGGGATTGAACTTCTCACGGACAACATCGCCGAGTGCCGCGCTAACCTGCTGGCTATCTTCGCCGAGTATCTGAACCTCGCTCCGGCGGACGACCTGTATCGTGCCGCGTTTTATGTGCTTTCGCAAAACCTCGTCCATGGAGACGCCATGAAAATGAGCGGAGTTGATGGCTCAGCGATCCACTTTGCGGAATGGGGCTATCTCGGCAAAGGTCGGTTCCAGCGTCGCGACTTCCGTTTTGATAGTCTCACACAGTCAGCGGCCTACAGCGCCGAGGACTCGCTTTTCGCGCATCTGGGAAAACACGAAATTTTTACACCATCGAAAACCTACCCGCCTATGACGGTGGGTGAACTCGCAGCCCTGGCACCGCAGACGATCGTATGAGCACCCAAGCCAACTTTACCTTGCGCGGTCGCAACCCTGACGTGCTGACGTGCATCGCTAACCTCTCCAACGACGAGGTGTTCACGCCGCCGGAGTTTGCCAACCGAATGCTCGACACGTTGGCCGAGGCGTGGGCGGCGAATCACAACGGGGCTAACATCTGGGCGGACAAGACGGTAAAATTCCTCGACCCCTTTACGAAGTCCGGCGTGTTCCTCCGCGAAATCACGACTAGGCTCATTGCTGGCTTGGAGAAACAAATTCCTGACCTGGAAAAGCGAGTGAACCACATTCTGACTAAGCAGGTTTATGGGATTGCCATCACCCACCTCACGAGCCTTCTGGCACGGCGCAGCGTCTATTGCTCGAAGCATGCACAAGGCGAGCATTCGATTGCCAATGGCTTTGCGAGTGACGACGGGAACATCTGGTTCCAGCGCATGGAGCACACTTGGGTTGGCGACAAATGCAAGTATTGCGGCGCGGGAAAGTCTATTTTTGATCGGGCAGAGGGACTAGAAAGTCACGCCTACGCTTTCATTCACACAGACAACATCAAGACTCGGATTTCCGAGATATTTGGAGAAAAAAATATGCAATTCGACGTCATTATTGGAAACCCACCCTATCAATTGTCTGACGCTGGTGAAAGCACCGGTTCTTCACCTATATATCATTTATTTGTTGAAGCGGCAAAAAAAGTTGAACCTCGATTTATTTCAATGGTTATCCCGGCGCGTTGGTTTGCGGGTGGAAAAGGCTTGGATGAATTTCGCAACACAATGCTCAAAGATAATCGTCTGTCGCAGATCGCAGACTTTCCAGTAGCGTCTGACGTTTTTCCCGGTGTGAAAGTGAACGGCGGTATTTGTTACTTTCTATGGGAGAAAGATAGAAAAGGTCTCTGCAAGGTCACGACGACAATGAAGGGTTTTGAGGATATGTCCGAACGAAAACTTGACCAATTTGACACCTTTGTTCGATTTAACCAAGCCATTCCTATTTTGGAGAAAATATTGGCCAAAAATTACGGATCATTGAGTGGTCAGGTTTCCCGTCAAAAACCTTTTGGCCTGCGCACCTTTTCTCGCCCAACCGGCAAAGGAGGAATCACTCTTTATGCAAACAACTCGGTAGGGAAAATTCAAAAAGAAGAAATAACAAATGGACAGGACATCATAAATTCATGGAAAGTCATAACTTCTATGGGTTACGGAGAAGGCGGGGAAGGGCGAGATTATCCTCGCATGATAATTGGTAAGCCAATTGTAACTGGTCCTCCAAGCGCTTGTACAGAAACTTACATTGTAGTTGGTGCTTATGAAACTCAGGTGGAAGCTGAAAATTTGGCTCGCTACTTGCGGACACGTTTTTTGAGATTTTTAGTGGCTCTGCGCAAGAATACGCAGCACGTCACACAGGATCGTTTCCTTTTCGTTCCGTCCTTACCAATGACAGAGGAATGGACAGATGAAAAACTTTACGGACATTTTGGCATTACAACCGAAGAAGTTGATTTCATCGAGAAAATTGTGCGCCCGATGGAACTGACCGGAACCCCAGACGACGATGCCTAAGAAAAAATCTCCCAACAGCCTGCGTCTGCGCAACAGTACGGCAGAATTTCTAACCTTCGCTTACCAAACGGGCAGCGATGGAGTGGAGGTGCGGATCGAAGATCATACGATCTGGCTGTCGCAAAAGGGCATGGGGCTGCTTTTCGAGACGACACCGGAGAATGTTTTGATGCATCTCAAGAACATCTTTTCGTCGAAGGAGTTGGAGGAAGATTCAGTTACTAAGGTTTTCTTAGCAACTGCCGCCGACGGCAAAAACTACCACACCAAACACTACAAACTGGATGCCATCATCGCCGTCGGCTACCGGGTGAACTCCGATCGCGCCACGGCCTTCCGCCAGTGGGCCACTGGAGTGCTGCGGGATTTCACCCTGCGCGGCTACGTGATGGACCGGGAGCGGATGAAGAACGGTGCTTTTCTCGGCGAAGATTATTTCGAGCAGTTGTTGGAAGAAATTCGGGAGATTCGTCTCTCCGAGCGGCGATTTTATCAGAAAATCACCGACATCTATGCGACTGCGATGGATTACGACAAGAGCTCGCTGATCACGCAGGAATTCTTCGCTAAGGTGCAGAACAAAATGCACTTTGCCGTGCATGGTCATACTGCGGCGGAGTTGATTGTGAATCGGGCGGATCACACCAAAGAGCGCATGGGACTGATGACCTGGGCTAAGGCTCCCGCAGGGAAGATTCTCAAAAGTGACGTGGTAGTCGCCAAAAACTACCTCACCGAGACGGAGATGGAAGACCTGGGCCGCATCGTGAGTGCCTACCTCGATCTCGCCGAGAGTCGGGCCAAACGCCGCGTGCCGATGACGATGGCAGATTGGGCAAAACGGCTCGATATCTTCCTTGCAGCAGACGAACGCGAGGTTCTCCAAGATGCCGGACGCATCAGCGCGGAAATTGCCAAGGAACACGCCGAAAGTGAATTTGAGAGATACCGTGTGACTCAAGATCGGCTTTTCCGCAGTGATTTTGATAGCTTTGTGGCCTTAGAAAATGAAAAGGAGGAGCGCAACGATGCCTAAGCCCACCATTGATGAAATCCTCGCGCCGAAGCCGGATGCGCGTCCGCGCATTTATGCCTACTCGATTGACGACAAGGCGCACGCTGGATTGCTCAAGGTGGGACAGACCACGCGCGACGTAAAGCAGCGCGTAGCAGAGCAGCTCAAGACCGCCAACATCAAGAACTACACCATCGTTCTAGATGAGTCCGCCGAGCGCGACGACGGCACGACCTTTACCGACCACGAGGTGCGCGCTGCCCTTGCCAAGAAGGGGTGTGTGAACACCGAATTGGAATGGATGCATTGCACGCTCAAGGACGTGATTACCGTTCTCACCGAGCTGCGCACAGGCCAGCGATTTACCGGTGCTCACGACCAGACATTCGCGCTGCGCAAGGAACAGCGCGCTGCCGTGGATAAAACGCACGACTATTTCCATTCCATCTGGAAGGAGGACATGCATGCCGTCCCCCGCTATCTTTGGAACGCAAAAATGCGTTTCGGCAAGACCTTCACCGCCTACCAGCTCGCCCGAAAACTAGGAGCGAAGCGTGTGCTTGTGGTCACCTTCAAACCTGCCGTGGAGGACGCGTGGCAGACGGACCTCGAATCGCACAAGGACTTTGACGGCTGGCAGTATCTGTCGAAGTCTAGCGGACGCAATCCGGTGGAAGTTTCCGCTGCACGGCCGCTTGTATACTTTGGGTCATTTCAGGATCTGTTAGGCCGGGATAAGGCAACCGGAAATATAAAACCCCTAAACGAATGGCTGCACACCATTCACTGGGATCTGGTGGTATTTGACGAATACCACTTCGGCGCATGGCGGGATTCAGCGAAGGAACTGTTTGAAGGAGAAGAAGAAGCCGTAGCTAAAAAGGAGCTGAAATACGCGAAGGATTTGGAGGTAGTGAATGAGGATCTAAGTGTTCTTTCCGAAAAAGAATCCGAGTTCTTGCCAATGACCACAAAGGCTTACCTCTACCTCTCCGGCACACCCTTTAAGGCGCTTGCCACGGGCGAGTTCATCGAAGAGCAGATTTTTAACTGGACCTACACCGATGAGCAACGGGCTAAGGAGGAATACGCGGCGAAGAACCCCGGCAAATGGAATCCTTACGGTGGGCTACCGCAGATGCGGCTGCTTACCTACCAGATGCCTGATGAGCTCGTCGCAATCGCCAGCGCTGGGGAGTTCGATGAGTTTGACCTGAACGCATTTTTCGAGGCCACCGGCACTGGAGTTACGGCGCAATTCAAACACAAGAGCGACGTACAGAAGTGGCTGGACATCATTCGCGGTAGCTATGCATCAAAGTCGGTCGAGTTTCTCAAGACTGGCACGCGCCCGCCCTTTCCATATTCGGATGTGCGCCTGCTGCCGTATCTTCAACACTCGTTTTGGTTCATGCCTAACGTTGCGGCCTGCCATGCAATGGCGAATCTTTTGGCCGAGAAGCACAACGTCTTCTGGCTCGACTACAATGTGCTCGTGGCGGCTGGATCCGCAGCCGGCATAGGGTTGGAGGCTCTACCTCCTGTGCGCAAGGCTATCGGGAGCGGCTTTGACACAAAGACAATTACGCTTTCTTGCGGCAAACTCACGACGGGTGTCACTGTTCCGCAATGGTCGTCCATCTTGATGCTACGCAACCTCAAATCGCCGGAGACTTACTTTCAGGCAGCGTTCCGCGTGCAATCGCCGTGGTCCATCAAAAATCCCAACGGTAACGACCCAAGCGAGGAAGAAATTCTCAAGCCGATTTGCTTCGTATTCGACTTCGCGCCAACGAGAGCGCTGCGCCAGCTTTCGGAATACGGAATCGGACTCTCACCTGGTGAGGCGAACCCGGAGAACGCTGTCAAAGAACTCGTGTCGTTCCTGCCGGTACTTGCCTACGACGGTGCGAACATGACACAGATTGATGCGGGCGGCATCCTAGACATCGCGATGGCTGGAACCTCGGCCACGCTGCTCGCACGCAAGTGGGAATCTGCCATGTTGGTGAATGTAGATAATGACACACTTCGCCGTATTCTGGAAGATCCGGAGGCGATGGCCGCCGTGGAGCGTATCGAAGGATGGCGCGCGCTAGGTGACAACATCATCGAAACGATTATTAACAAGAGCGAGACGGTTAAAGATTTGAAGGACAAGGCGAAGGAGAAAAACTTGTCTGCGAAAGAAAAGAAACAGCTCAGCGACGAGGAAAAAGAATACAAGTCGAAGCGGAAGATGATACAAGAGAAGCTCATCAAATTCGCCACACGTATTCCCGCGTTCATGTATCTGACCGACTTCCGAGAGAACACGCTCCAAGATGTTATCACCAAAATCGAACCGGATCTTTTCCAGATAGTGACCGGCCTGACCGTAAAAGATTTCCACCTACTGGTGCTGCTTAAGGTGTTCAACACTGAGCACATGAACCAAGCCGTGTTTGCGTTCCGCCGTTACGAAGATGCGTCGCTGCGCTATACAGGCATCCAGAGCCACGCGGGGCTGACCCACTACGGGCTGTATGACACGGTAGTGGCGAAGGAATAACTTACTACATTATTTTACATCATGAACCCAGAACAACAGCCTGCACAAATTGAGAGTCTATTAAAGACTTTTCAGGTCCACATTTGTAGTTTCTTGAGAGATCACTTACCAACCCTATGCGTCGAGGGGGCCGATTGGTGGACACTACTTATTCGCAGCATACCCCGTCTCAAGGGATCCCAATCCAGCCGAGTTAAAGCCGGATCGATTCGGAAAATTGAGGATCTTGATCTCGTCTCGTTGTGTGGTGTGCTCAAACACAACTGGCGTTCTTTGTGTGATAAGCTGAATATTGATGACCATCAACGTGTCGGAGCCTTGCAATGCGATGTCTTAATCAATCTGCGACACACCTTGGCGCATCTCGGAGCTGGCATGGCTTTGAGTGAGGAGGATTCTTTGGCGGCCTTGCTCAGCATCAAGAAACTCGGTAGCTTGGTGGCAGCTCCCTCCGCATTTCTGAATGAGGTAGATTTGAATATTAAAATTCTGTCTCGGAGGCTTGCAGGACCTGATGCGTCCGGATCCACCTCAGATTCTGATGAAGAACCCCAGGAAACTTATCGAGAGCATCCCGTCCTTCCCAGCGAGGACAAGGGAATACCTGTATCAATCCTTGCATGTGATGGAGAAGCCCGTGCCGAAATTGAAGCGGCCCTCTCATTGCATACCTTCATCGGCATCGATTTCGGCACATCAACGACCGTCGCTAGCCGGGTCTTCCTCGATCCTGAAAAGGGAACTCTTACAAGCGAGCCCATTCCAATCCCACAGTTTGATGATCTGGGCATTCAGACCGACAGTCCCTTATTGCCTACCTGTGTGGCGTGGCATCAGGGTAAACTGCTGGTAGGGCAGGGTGCGGCAAGACTGAAGCCGCAGTTGGCAAAGGACCGCAACATATGGTTTTCATTCAAGATGGACCTCGGTCCCGACCTGGGACCGCAATACAGCCGATCTGACCTCGACGGAAGCAACGAACAGCCCGAGGTGAGACGTCCCCAGGACATCGCCGCGCTTTTCTTTGATTACCTGAGGACACACATCGAGCGTTGGGTTGCCGATAAGAACCTACCAACTTCCATACGTTATGCTGTCAGCGTGCCAGCAGCTTTTGAGGCCAATCAGCGGCTCGACCTCTGCGAGGCCATGAAGCGCAGTGGAATCAGCATTGAGGATAATGGGATCATCGATGAGCCAAATGCAGCCTTTATCAGCTACCTGTTGCGGACGCTTGATATCGGAGATGGTGTTCTGAAGTCATTTTCAGAAAGTAAGAGGCGTGTCATGGTGTTCGATTTCGGGGCCGGGACCTGTGATATTTCAGTTCTCGAAGTCAGTGGAGCAGGCGGACGCTTACTTTCCCGCAATCTAGCAATTTCACAATTCAGGGCGCTTGGTGGAGACAACATCGATCGCCAGATCGCTCGCAAGATCCTCTGGCCCATGATGCTCAGGGAGAGCGGATTGAAGGACGACCAGATCCGAGAAATCGAATTCAAGAATGGGATACTACCCCGCCTTCTGCCTGCTGCCGAGCAACTCAAGATCCAGTGCTGCAAGTTGCTGGACCTCCGATCCGAAGGAGGCGACGTCATGCAGCATAAAAATGGAACCGAGCGCATTAAGGCTGACGCAGTAATTCCGAAGAAGATCGGTGAGTTCAAGCTGTCTCTCAAAGAGCCTTCGATCACATTCGCCGAATTCTTTGAAATCATGCGACCTTTTCTCGAATGTGAGCCTGAGGATACAGAGCCAGACGTCGTGAGCATTTTCGATCCTATTGAAAACGCCCTTGGCAAAACTGAGCTTCAAAAGGATGAACTCGATCTGGTTGTTTTTATTGGAGGCAGCGCTCAGAATCCTCTCGTAAAACATGCAATACAGAAATATTTCGGCAGGTTTGTACCATGCGATATTGGGGCAGATATCCGCACTCCTGTGTCTCGCGGGGCCGCGCTGCACTCGCTGGCATGGAACGGACTAGATCTTCATTTCATCAGACCGATCACAAGTGAAAGCATCTACATTCTGACGGCAGGCAATGCCCTACACGAGATCATTCCAGCTGGTTCCCTCATACCTACTCCTGAGATCGTGTTCACGGACGCGCTGATCGTGCCGAACGAAAAGCAAGCGATGGTGGAACTGCCGATCTGCGTTTCGACCGCCAACAAGGTTCTCCATATTCTTGAACTGAAGTCATCAAAGGCCTCTCCCTTCCGGGCCGGCGATCGCATCACTCTGTCCGCGAGTTTGGATCAAAACAAACTTCTACAAATTAAAGCGAAGATCGGAACCACGATGACCGAAGGCTCCTTGTCGAACCCTCTTTCCAATGAGGAATTGATGCCTGAAGAAACCAAACGCCTGATCGCGCGCCAGCAACTAAATGCCTCGTGCGTGCAAAATGGAGGTCCACCATCACCTTTGGTATTGAAAGCCTATGCTGATGCCTGCGCCAACTCCGGTGCTCATCTGGAGGCTGCTGAAGCTTACGAGTCACTTGAGAAGATAGATGGAAAATACAAGACAGGAAGCAATGCTACGCAAATTTGCTTCCACTACTCATGCGCTCGAAAAACTACGCTGAGCGATCATTGGGCTGAGGTAAGCCATAAGCGGAGTCCCTCATGGACGTCTGCCTTCAACTTGGCACTCGCGAAGGAAAATTCCGGTCGAAAAGATGAGGCCATGGAACTTTTCGAGGATGCAAACCAGCAGTCTCCCAACAACCCGGTCGTCATGTCCGTTCTCGGAGATCGTCTTCTAACCCGCGCGCAGAAGGATCGTGGGCGTGAGATGCTGAAGGATGCCCGGGATCTCTTCAGGGAGATGCTGCACAATGGGAGCCTCAGGCCACAGGATGTCGGAAGGTCCGAGCGTCTCGCATCATTCCTCAATGACAAGGAGTTCCAGAGGAAGTTGGAAGCCTATGCGGATTCCATTTCGTCACGAGGTCAAGTGTTCTCGGAAGAATACCTGGCCGCAACAGTAAAACAAAATAATCTAACCAGATAAAAATATGCCTTGGATGGTACCACAAAACAGACTGGACAGCGAACAAAGGGCTGTGCTGGATAAACTGCTTATAGGAAAGGGGTCTGAATGGATACGCGGCTTCGCAGGATCCGGCAAAAGCGTGATCCTGATGCATTCACTGAGGGAGACACTAATCAAGAAACCCGGGGCTAGTGTCTGCGTAGTAACCTTCACTCACGCCTTGAAGGACATGCTTGCTACCGGCTTGCCAGCCAACGCGCGCCATCTGCCGGTAATGACTTATCACGAGTTCAGGAGTGAACATAAGAACGGTTTTTTTGATTTTATTTTTGTAGACGAGGTGCAGGATCTAGAACCTGATGTCCTAGTTCTACTCGAGAGCAAGTGCACTCGATTAATTATGGCGGGTGATGAAAAACAGTCTATCTATGAGGGGCGGGTATCACCGAATGACATCGAGAGGCAAACGGCTCCAACCAAGCACAATCTGACAATCGTGCACCGGTTAAGTGAAAAACTAAGGAAGCTTGTTGAGTCGATTTTGCCCAGCGCCAGTTTAAGCACGGCAAGGCAGGGAAATACCAATGCAGAAGTCAAAATTTCGCTCGCAAAGGCAACAAACAAGCAGAGTGAATACAGATGGATCTGGAATCATGCGCAGAAATATGCACAAGTCGGTGATCCCGTTTGCATCCTTCTTCCTAAACACCGGCTGGTTCAGGATTTCATCGATTTTGTTTGTGCCGAGGAGGGTATTTCTCGTCCTGATTACAAGGATGAAAGAGGACGACAAAGCTATGAAGCATGTAATGAGCATCTTATGGAGAACGGCTTGATCTTGCGCTACCTCGGTAATAGTCATGGCTCCTTGGAAGAATCAGATCAGGAAAGCATTGTATATGTAATGACCTATCATAGTTCTAAAGGTCTTGACTTCGAGACTGTTATGCTTCCAGGCATGGATTCTGGACTGTCGATCTTCAGGAGAAACTCTGAGAACCTAGAGAGGACATTATTCTACGTCGCAAGCACCCGAAGCCGGCGTAATCTATTTATCAGCTACACAGGCGACAATCCGCATCCATTCGTTGCGGCAATGCCGAAAAAGCTGATTCACAATATTGCCATTTCTGATCAAAACGTTTCATCTAGTGGGTCTGACTCAGATGACGACTGCTATTAAACATCATGAATACGATTTTATTTTACTCGCCCCTATATGTTCTTGAAATCGAGGCTTTACGCGACCGCGGATTTATCGCCGTAGATCGTGCGCGCATTGTGCCTGGTGACACTATCGAAAAATGTCTGTCTAGAGCAGATTTTCTTTGGTCCCTGAGAAACGCAATACCTGATGTGCCTATGGGAGAGGAGCAGTCGGTTGTTATAGCCGTCTTCGTCAAGGCTAGTCCCTTACATCGTGAAGAAAGACTGCTTCATGCGAGCGGAAAGGTTTGCTTTGAGGCGAAGGATTGTCAGTCATTGATCCCGCTCACAACCATTAGCGGGGAGCTCAATGCTGGTCGCTTCCCGAACTTTATCTTCCAAAAAGCTGTCTTCGAAGCCTTCTTAGGAGAGAGTGATCTGCTAGCAAAAAAAAATGACAAGCTACGCGGCGCCTCGGAGATGATCTCCATTCTATGCATTCCTCATACGAGCATAGACTTGAGTCGCGCCCATAACTTCCGCCTCTCCGAAAGTCGTTTCAATTCATTGATCAGCAAGATTCTTGCATACCAGCGCCACTCTGCTGCTCCGCGCGAGCCGATTTCAGCCTTAAGGGATCTGAGGGTTATGTTACGTGAGAGTTTGCCGAATCCCAAAGAACTCAATCCACCGCTGCTAAGACTTTCGGCTTGGGGTGAAAAAAAGTGGGATAAGACCAAGGGCTTCCTGCAGGTATACGCGGATCCCGAACTGCAATCGTGTCTTCATGCGATTGACGCACATTGGCGTTTGCCATTCAGGGCGGCAGCATTGGCCATATTCCTTCATTGGCGAGAGCTATACCTGCGCTACAACAGTCTCGATCTCGATGCTTACCTTAAGGATTGTTGTCAACTGGTGAATATCACTGATGGACAAGTGATTGCTGAGGCTTTGTGGTTGCTCGGATATAGTGCTGGATTCTCTTCTTTTTCAGAAGCATATTACGAAAGACTGGAAACTCCAAACGCCTTTGCTCGTAACCGTAAGGCGATACAAAAGATTCGACTTCAAAAGCAGGATGATCCGCCTGCAACACCTGAGCCTAATCAGGTGGATGCGACTGAACCTGAGATAGAAACCAAGCAGGCCGACGGGATTGAAGAGGCTACTGAAATCAAAGGTGGGCCGATCGATTTCGCGCCATGCGAAGCTGAATCAGAGGGCCTTAAGGCTGCTGAAACTGGCGAAAAGGATGAAGTCGAGCATCCAACTACAATCTCGGCAGACGACCTCCAAGTAGAATCTAACATAGATCAAAGTCCTATTGAATCTGAAGCCGAAAGCTCAAGAGAAAAGCCTCACTCACCCGATTTAATAACAAGTGTGCCGACAGCGGAGGGATCTCTTAATGGCCTGCTAGAGCAGATGCCCGTCAAAAAAAAGAAAAATACTAAGCCTAGAGGAGGCTCAAAGCCCACAGGCGTGACCGAGCAAAAAGAGGAGCACAAAGAAGAATAATAAGGATCTTATACGAATCATAGAACTCGCTTTTGTGTTTCCTAATATAATTTAACTTCAGTCATTCTGCTGCTCTTCATTTGGGATTTGTGGACGTTTATCGCGCCCAAGGTTTGGGTCATATTTAGTTAACTGGATCCATGACCGCAGTCGGTATTCTGGGTACATTCACAGGGATTGTGTTAGGCCTCATGGATTTTGATACATTTCAAATCCAGGCCAGCATTCCGATGCTGCTCACAGGAATGAAAACCGCGTTCATGACTTCTGTGGTTGGCTTAACAGCATCGATCCTCACTGAAATCATTGAAAAGTTGAAGCTTGTCAAAAGTCATCAGATTTGAGGGATTTCAATCGTCTCTTTACTAGCTTCGGACGCGCATATTAATATCCATTTGTTACAGTGCCCTACCAAATCCAAGTTTTTGAATTGCGCGGTTCGGAGAACCGCCGAGATCCGTCTCTTCCATGCCTTTACGTGATGATTCAAAAAATCGAGCGAGACGGAAACTTTATTGAGAAGCATCATCCCGCTTGGGTGGTATGCGCAAATCCAATTGAGCGGCGAGATCTCACAACTGCCACGGTTTTCCACAAGATGGAAAATGTCCGCAAGCGAATGAGGTCATTGGTGGATACGCTTAGTCGGAAAGGCCACACCGTGAATCAGTGTAATACGGCATACCGGCTCTACGTAATCGAATTGGAACCAAATCCGGAGCGGGATGGCGAGGCCGTGGCGGTCTATGTCGGCGAGACTGCCAAGAGTCGTGAGGATCGATTCGCAGAACATATGGCTGGTGGTAAACGCGCCTCACGCCATGTGGCTAAGCGCGGCATCAAGCTCCGCCCTGATCTGACGACGCGCCAAGAATACTACACCCGCGAGGCATCCCGAGAAGCCGAAGTGCGCCTCGCCGAACGCCTGCGAGGCAAAGGCTACGCAGTCTATGGAGGGACGTAGAAAAACCTCACCCCACCCTCATCCCTTCAATCGCCGCCGCCACATCCGCCACCCGGAACCTGACGGCCTTGCCCATTTTGAAGTAGGGGATGAGGCCGCTCACACGCCAGTTGTAGAGTTGGCGGCGGCAGATTTTGAGATGACTGGCTAGCTCCTGTTCTGTGATCAGGTCGAGTTCGGTGCGCGGTGGGGATGGGTGCGTGTCCATGCACGTTGTTGCCGTGTCAACTTCACGAGGACTGTTTTATCTTCCCGTAGTGGTGACAAATGGTGACAAAATACCTTCCCTCGTGTGCCTAAACCTGCCTAAATGATCATGTCCCTGTTAAGCAAAAACGGGCTAACTAAAGCACTTACACGCATGACAAGTAAAAAACATAAGCAATCCAAACCTTTTGGCAAACAGCCTCAGTTCCGTTACCCATGCTGGACAAATCGCGATCCGTCCACGAAGATCCGCGCCCGATGTCTGAGTTAGCGAAAGCGTATGAGCCACAAGCTGTGGAGGAGAAATGGTATGCCGCATGGTTGGCGGCCGATTGTTTCCGTGCCGATGAATCTTCTAAAAAGGAGGCATATTCCATTGTGATCCCACCGCCCAACGTCACGGGCATTCTCCATCTCGGGCATGTCCTGAACAACGCCATCCAAGACATCCTTGCCCGCCGTGCTCGCCAAGAAGGGAAAGAAGTTCTCTGGCTTCCCGGTACCGACCACGCCGGCATCGCGACCCAAGCCAAAGTCGAGCGCGAACTGCGCGAAAAAGAAGGTATCACCCGCCGCGACCTTGGCCGTGACGAGTTTCTCAAACGTGTATGGGATTTCAAAAACACCCATGGCGACATCATCCTTAAGCAGCTCAAGCGCCTCGGCTGCTCTTGCGATTGGTCGCGCGAGCGCTTCACGATGGACCCGCAATACACCAAATGGGTCAGCCAAGTTTTTGTCGATCTCTTCAACGAAGGCTTGATCTATCGCGGCAAACGCATGGTCAACTGGTGCCCCGTTTCCCTGACTGCCCTCTCTGATGAAGAGGTGATCATGAAACCTTCTCGCTCCAAACTTTTCACGATGAAATACGAACTCGCCGACAGCCCAGGCGAGTTCATCGAAATTTCCACCACTCGCCCTGAAACCCTGATGGCGGACGTCGCCGTCGCTGTGCATCCAAAACATCCGAAATACTCGAAATGGATAGGTAAAATGGTGAAACGCCCTTTCCCCGAGGCGCTCATCCCCATCATCGGCGACGAGGCAGTGGATTTGGAATTCGGCACCGGCGCATTAAAAATCACTCCCGCCCACGACAAGGTCGACTTCGAAATCGGGCTTAAACACGGACTCGAAATCGTCGATACCCTTCATCCCGACGGACGCATCAACTGTCCCGCCTGCCCGGATCTCGATGGTCTTGACCGTTTCGTTGCCCGCCGCAAAGCCACCGCCAAACTTGAGGAAATGGGTCTCTTGATCGGTGTGGAGGAATACGAAAACAACGTCGGCTACTCCGAGCGCGCTGACGTGCAGATCGAACCGCGCATTTCCATGCAGTGGTTCCTTCGTTACCCGAAAATAAAAGAATCCACCGATGCAGTTGCTAACGGTGAAATCCAATTCCGCCCCGAGCGCTGGGCAAAAACCTACGCCCATTGGATGGAAAATCTCCAAGACTGGTGCATCAGCCGCCAGCTCTGGTGGGGACATCAGATTCCCGTTTGGTATCGCAAAGACATATTCGAGGAACTCAAAACCGCCGAGTCACTCGGTACGTCCCATACGGCCAATACGGCCAATACGTCCCATCCGGATTTATATGTCGGCGTAGAACCACCCACCGATCCCGAAAACTGGATCCGCGACGAAGACGTCATGGATACCTGGTTTTCCTCATGGCTCTGGCCGTTCGCGACCATGTCAGATGTTGGTGAAAACTCCGCCACCTTGAAAAAATTCTATCCTACAGCAGATCTAGTAACTGGACCGGATATCATCTTCTTCTGGGTGGCGCGCATGATCATGGCTGGCTACCGCTTTGCTAATGAACTTCCGTTTAAGAACGTCTATTTCACATCCATCATCCGCGATCTCAAAGGCCGCAAGATGAGTAAGTCACTCGGCAACTCACCGGACCCCATCGACCTCATGGACAAGTTCGGAGCCGACGGACTCCGCTTCGGTTTGATGCGCATCGCACCGGTTGGTGCCGATGTGCGCTTTGATGAATCTTCCGCCGAAGAAGGTCGTAACTTCGCCAACAAGCTCTATAACGCCTGCCGTTTCCGCCAAATGGATGGCAATGAGTTTGCGCTGCTGCCAAGCGTGAAAGGCATGCCGATTTATCATGTTTTGGTGATGTCGAAACTCGATCAACTCACCGAAGATCTCAAAGGCATCTACGCTGAATATCGCTTCGGCGAAATCGCGCAGCGCCTCTACGAATTCCTCTGGAATGATTTCTGCGATAAATGGCTGGAAGCTGTAAAAGCCGATCTCCGCGAATCCGCCACCGCAGAAGCTCGCGCCGCTGCGCTTGGCGCCTTTGATGCAGTGATGAGCCGTTATCTTCAACTGCTGCACCCCTACATGCCGCACGTCACAGAAGAGCTTTCCGAACGCATGAACTACGTTTCCGCCGACGAGTTCGTGATGAAAAAATCCCTGCCAAGTAAACCTCTGCTCGCCCAACTTTCCGTAGCAGAAATCGAAGCCGCGCAGAAACAAGCCAATGCGATCTACGAGACCGCAAGCCGCCTCCGCAACCTCAAGGCGGAATACAACCTCGGCTCCCGCAAGGATGTCCGCTTTGTCATGAAAGGTGCCGTCGCTTGGCTTTCCAATGAACTCAACGTTCTCGCCCTGCTCGCCGGATCTACGGAGATTCTAGTAGATGATTCCTATGAGGCTCCGAAAGGAACTCCCGCCGCCGTCACTCCAGTTGGCGAGGCCTACATGCCGATGGAAGGTCTGATCGACGTCGAAGCCGAGCGCATTCGTATTTCCAAGGAGATCGAGAAGATGGAGCTTGAGGTGAAAAAATCTGAAGGCAAACTCGGCAATGCCTCGTTCGTGGATCGTGCCCCGCCGGAAGTGGTCGTACAGGAGAAAGAACGTCTCGAAGATTGGAAAATCAAACTAGCCCAACTAGGTGAAATGCTGGCGGCTCTAAAATAAGCAATGCTTAAAATCAACGAAATCCTGGGAATCAATTCAAACGATGCCGATCTGTTAGATATGGCAGGGATTCGTGATGCCAAGCATCTTGCTGAACAAGATTTAGAAAAGCTGTTAGAAAAGATCATCCGGGCAAATGTCATCTTACAGTTTCCCAGCGGTGTGCCAGATGCGAAAAAAGTCGAAGGCTGGATACGCAGTGCGAACGAGTCATTTAGCCCAAACAAAAGTGATTTTAAAAGCGCCTCCTTTACCACGGCGGTCAACTATGAAGGCAGCGAACAAGTTGCCGTGATGCTTGCCAACGCGCCGTGTGCGATCCCGCTTCCTGGTAAATATTTGGCGAATAAAAAGATACGGGTTTCTGACATCCCGGCCGGATTGTTGCTCAATCGCTATTCAGGCGATCTCGATGTCCGCATTGGAAACCCGGAGTCACCACAGGCCGATGTTCCTCAGCGCAGGCAGGTGAGTACCGCTCAGATCAGACAGATGAGCCAATCTAAGAATTTTGATTCATCTAATCTCAAGACGATCGACCCGAATGCTGCGCCGGTTCAACGGGCCGCGAAATCCAAGCAAGGTCACGAAGAAGACAGAGTTGCCCTGATTCGTGCACCGCGCGAGTCAACTAATCGCGGCAAAAATCCCAGATCTCGAAATTATATACGTGGCGTATTGCACACGCACCCATGGCATTTGCGGATCGGCGCTTTTTTCACTTTGATTCTAATTCCTCTTCTCCCCACTGCAATAATCGCGAGCTTTCTACTGCTGCTCTTTTCCATTTCTGAAGAAACATTTCCATGGATTCCTAAATGGATAATCTCGTTTCCTATCGCATTGCCAGTTATCGGTTTTGGTTATTTGATCTGGGGTCTATCAGGAAAATGCCGAGTTTGTTCTCAGAGACTTTTCGCTCACAAACAAGCCATCAAGCACGCCAAGGCACATCGGCTTTTATGCATGGGATATGTCGTACCGCTCAGCATCCATCTGCTATTGTTTAGTTGGTTTAGGTGCTCTTCCTGTGGTACACCGGTTCGTTTGAAAAAATAAGGCATGACTAATTCTAACAAATCATGGGTTGTGATCGTCACTTGTGTGGCCCTTGGAGCTTGTGCGGATAAATCAACTGTGCCTAAAATCGAGCAAGCGGCAGGCCCCCAAGGATTGCCCCAAACCCCGCAGGCCGGAGAAACAGGTGCAGCAGTCACTCCAGGCAGCAACGTCGGTCCCAAGCAGCTTCAATACACGCCTGAGGAAGACCTTGCATTTACCAATCCCGATAATCCAGACGCAGGAATTCCTGAGCTGGAAACCTTGATGGCGGCACCCAAGCGCGGACCTTGGGAGGAAAGCGAAACCATCGCCCGCCAGACCGCCGCGCGCGAAGGTAAACCCATTCTGATCTGGTTCACGAACTCCGCCATGAGCCCCAATTGCAAAATTCTTTCCTCTGAGCTTTTTGCTACTCAGGAATTCGGAAAATGGGCGGAGAAAAACGTGGTGCGTTTGCGTATCGATGCAGCAGCTATAGCAGATGATCCACAATTGACTCTAGGTGAAAAAATCTCCCGCCAAGCAGAACTTAGGAGCTACGCACAGCGTCTCAAAAAACGTTACAAAGTGTTAGGTCAACCCACGCTCTTGATGTTAAATCCAAGCGGTGAAGTGCTTTGGAAAGAATCCGGATACAAAAGCGGACAAGCGGACTTTGTTTGGGGTTTGATTAAACAAGCGGTGGAAGTCACTACAAACCAATATCAAGAATGGAGAAAAAACCTTGAAGCCAAAGGCTACCGCGAATGGGAGGGGACGAATGGTCGCAAAGTTTTCGCAAAACTCTCTTCCTATTCCGAAGGCAATCTCATTCTTATCGAGCCCGGTGGTGAGCGATACAAATCTCACGATTCCCGACTATCTCGGAAAGACAATAAATGGATCACAGAACAAAAAGCATTACGAGGTATTCAATGAAGCTGTTAGACTTTTCTAAAGCACTCGTATTGCTGTTATTGAGCGCCTTATTCATTTCCTGTAGAAGCCGCATGCAAACTCCTGAACAGGCATTTCACGTCGCTCAGGCATATGCTGATTTTGAGTGGATGCCGGAACAACGCCACATCCGGCACGGCAAAGACAAAAAAGGCGTTACGGTCCATACCCCCGACAAGACCTTGAAAGATCATGGCGACAATCGCGGTTGGTGGGAACCTGGAGTCACTGCCAAAGGCATGCCTTACAAATGGGGTGGATTCGATACTCCGAAAACATTCATGCAAGGCCTGGAAAAAGGCAAAAAAGCCGGCGATATCGCCAGCCCCTACAAAATACAAAACGATGACGCTGTCGTCAGCCAAGGCAGCGTAGGTGTCGACTGCTCCGGCTTCGTCTCGCGCTGTTGGGGGCTTTGCAAACCGGTTTCCACTAAGGACCTGCCATCGATTTCCGATTCCATCACATGGGAAGAATTGAGCATGGGCGATATTCTTCTCAAACGCGGTCACGTCGTCATGTTCGTCACAAGAAAAGAAAACGTCATCATCGGTTATGAGTCTGGCGCGTTTCCCTCTTGGCGGGTGCGTCGCTTCGCGATGACAATCAACTACATGAAAAATGACGGCTATTCAACTTGGCGCTACCGCAATATGAAAGAGCCGAAAGAATCCATCCAAAAGCCGCAGGACGACGTCAAGTTATGTCGTCCCGATGATAGGCTGTGATTCCATTTTCACCACTAGCCGTTCGTATCCGATCTGGCGCTGGAAATCCTCAGTGGTCTCGATGTTTGGCATCTCAGAAAGAATGGTGATTTTTGAAACGGAGTTGGCAATTTGTTTAATTAACTCGCGGATGATGAGTCGCGCATGAAAAGCACCGAGACAAAAATGATCGCCTGCCCCGAAGGCAATGTGCGGGTTGGGCTTACGGTCCAGCCGCACTTCGTCAGGCGCAGGAAATGCCTCGGGATCACGGTTCGCGGATGCCCAACCGAGCGAAACTCTTCCGTCCGCAGGAACGGTGATTCCATGCACATCCGTCGCAACTGGACACACGCGCCCGATGTGAGTGAGAGGTGAAACTACACGAAAAAATTCTTCTGTCGCAAGCACCGCACGTTTCGGATCCGCACGGAGAAATTCCAAAGCTTCTGGATGGCGAGCGAGATAAGCAATGACCGAAGTGATGGTATGGATGACTGTATCACGACCGCCGGCGAATGTTAGATTGGCGAATCCAGCCATCTCATCACGGGTGAGTTTTCGGCCTTGGAATTCCGCTTGAGTGAGCGCAGAGAAAAAATCCGTACCGGGAGATATGGCGGCGCGATCCAGCTGCCTCGCGATATAGGCATCAACCGCGGTTTCGCTGGAATTCCCATCAATCAAATTATGAAATACGTGAGTTCCCCACGCGATCCATTCATCAGCCTCGGACTCCGGCAAACCTAGCAAATG
>CAMCYT010000022.1 GCA_945885485.1 Prosthecobacter debontii | reverse complement strand
TTCAATCCTGCGCAGAAGGCGATATCGGTTGAGCGTTTGTAGTTGGCGGGTCCGTCTTGCCAATGTTGCCATCCAGTCAGCGACTCGGCATTCACAAGGCGTTTGCCATAAATGTGCGACGCGCTGGCGGCTTCTTTGGTGACCCAGTTTTTTCTATGGTTCCAAAATTCTCCCATGGGAATGTCCGATGCGCCGAGTGCTTTTAGCGGATCGACGCGCGGGTGGCCTCCATGACCGGCTTCCGCCAGAAATTTGAGGCCGCGCTGGTTGACCAGTTCGCGAACTCTGTCGTAGTGGTTTTTTACCATCAGATCACCAATGAATTTGTGATAATCATGGAGGAAACGTTTGGTGAGCTCTTCGTTCTGCACGGTGAAGCCGGCGAGTGTGGGTAGCCACGTAGTTGGATCGTATTGATTTTGTGCGGTAAAATCCTTGATGAAATCTGGTGTCCAGTCGGTGCCGGGACGGACTTCATAACTATCCAACATCAACACTTTGAGCGGTCCGAATCCTTTGCTGCCTCTCGCCAACATATCGAGCAAGTGGTTGATGTGCGCATCGGTGGCTTTTTGGCTGAAGTGATCGATGACAAGGCCTTTTGAATTCGGGCTTGGGCAGTTCAGAAACTCGCCGGTGTTGTTGCAGACAAAGCGGAGGATGCGCCACGAGCCTGCTGGGATTGACCAGGTAAGGCGACCGCTTTTGTCGAGTTTACTTTCCAAGCGGATGGCTGCTTCAGCGGAGGCGACGGTTTTGTTAGAAGTTTCCGGAACGGCCATCACTGCGATGTCCTGATAGTGTTCGGTGACTTTTTGGGGGAGGGGAAGAATTTCGGAAAAATCGCGGGGTCCGTCCACTTTGATTTCACTGCACAACAGGACTTTGCTGCCGTTTTCAGGAGTGATCCATGTGCCGCCGGAGTTCCAACTGCTTGATCCAACAAGTCCTATTTCGAGATCAAGTCGCTCGGCTTCCTCCATCACGTGATGGATGGCTTTGATCGATTCCGATCCGAAAAAGGCCTGGCCCTCGGGAATGATTTTTTGTGGGTCAGCAATGCTTCCGAGATCCCAGATGATGGCACCGCGCATGCCTTTGGCTTTCATTTCCTCAAGCTCACGAGTGATTTGTTTGAAATCGACGTGACCGTTCAGCCATGTCCAAAGCGCGGAAGGGCGCGCCTCGATGGGTGGGTTACGGAAGGTTTCCGGTGAGAACTGGGCGTTAAGGGTTGAGGTAGAGAGGAGGATGGAAGCGACTTTTAAACGCCATCCCCGAGAAAATTGGCTGATCATTTTACTTTTTGATTTTGATCAGTGTCGGAGTCTCGGTTGAGGCTTCGATGGCGACGATAGCATCTCTAACATCCTTTTCCTTCTGCAGGCTCAGATTTTTTGGGAAAGCAGGCTCACCCTTGGAAAAAGTATCCGCAAGTTTTGTGAGTGCGGGAATGGTTGCCTTCGCATGAGTACCGTATGATACGAGGATTTTCAAGATTTCGCCTGTGCGAATTTGACTGGCCCATGGGTTCTGGTTGCCCACATAGTCCACACAAGCTTGAATTCCTTCTTCGACATGATGGGTTGCTAAAATCTGCAGTCCTTCAATTCGCACTTGGTCTGCGAACATTTCACCGCTGGGTGAGGGGATAGCAGCTGCTTGGAAAATAGCGGGTAGGAGCGGTTGGATTTCCTCGCTGGAAAGCTTTTTATAGATTGATGAAATGCTGCCGCGTGCCCGCCCGTCTTCGTTTTTCAAGCCGGCTTTGATAGCTGTAGCTAGTTTCTGACGATCCACACCATCGAGAGGGTTTCTGAGCATTTGTCCGAATACGGTCGATGAGATGAAGCGTTGTTCCATGCCGCGTGGATCTTCTTTGGTTGGTCCTTTGGCGATGATTTCCAGTAGTTCTGGCAATACTAACATGGCGGGTTTGCCGATATTGGCTAGTGACTCAGTCGCTTTCACACGCATCCATAAATCCTTATCTTTTAATGCTAATTGAAGAGCGGGCAATGCTGGTTCGGCTTTTCCTTTGAGATAGCCGAGAGTAACACAAGCGCCAAGGCGGGTGTTGAGATTTTCTGATTTCAGCATTTCAACCAAAGTGGGAATTGGAGTGTCTTTTTTCCTGCTAAGTGCCATCGCGGCACGGTCTCTAACAACGGGCGACCAGCTAGATAGCTTTTCCAAAAGCTCATCCCCATCCATTTGATCATATGCGCTGTTACGGTCTTTATTATTCCAACCGCGGCCATCAAGTATGATGCTTTGCGCCTCTGTGGCGCTGAGTTGGCTGACTTTGGTAAGACGTTTGCCAGTGATGTAAGTGTGTTTGAGAGGCATTGCGTAGGCGAGAAGATATGCGCCGGTTGCGTCCCAGCCTTTGGTAGAGTCTCCATTGGGTTCGGGTGGTCCTTGATGGGGGAATGCGGAGTTCGAATTACGCGCGAAGTCGAAATACCATGTGCCGAATTCTTTCATCCATGCACCCGTAGCTTGAGGACCGGATTGGACAACGCCTGGCATAGCCCATGTCATGTTCCAGAAATTTCCGGTGTGGCCGGTGTCGCGTTCTCCACCGTGGCAGGCAAGGCTCATGCGCGAAAAATACTCGGAGGAATCCGTTTCATCTAACAAGCCAAACAGAACCGCAGCCATGCCGTTTTTGCCATTATCATCGTGGTTTTGGATCCATGGATCATGATCACCATACGGGACGGATCCTTTTTTTGTATAAAAGCGAAGTAATTTCGTGCTGCGATCGATGGCGAGGTCGATGGCGGGATCTTTAAGGCCAGCGGCGCGTGCTAAGACAAGTGAAGTTGTCAGAGGGACGCCCGGTGCGTTCATCATGCCGTAGCCGAAGAGGCCGCCATCGGGTCTTGCGAATTTATGTCCCCATGAACCGACGCTGCTCTGGCCTTTTGCTGCTTCCATAGCGATACGGGTCAAACCAGGCATGATGGATTCGTCACCTGTGGCTATTTTGTATTCGGAGAGAAATGAAAGGACGTAACCATAATACCAGGTCTGCATACCGTCGTTTGAGAATCCTGCCGCCCACTCGGCTTCTTTTTTAACGATGGGTAAATATTTGGGATTTCCGCTGGCTAACAACGCATAAGCGTTAAGTGCGCGGGTCACAGGGCTTTGGGTTCGATCATATCCAGCTGTTTCTATGCGTTTCGCCAAAGCCTCGCAGCCGGCTTCCAGAATGCGTTTGGATTTCGGGCAGTTGTAGGGAGCAGTTGCGCTGTAGTCACCGAGGACGGGAAGTTTAACGATGACTTCTTCGGTGTTTCCCGTGCGCCAACGGGTTAATTTCAAATCACCTTTCCCTGCATCGGATTCAGCAGTGGTGAGGGCTTTGCCAAATTCTGGGCGGGGATCGTAAGAAAACGGTTTGCCGGCCACTCCGAGAATCACATCGCCTTTTTGAAGAACTCCATCGGCTGGTGAGCCGGGTGCGACATCGACAATTCCGATCTGCCGCGCATCGAGCGTGGTTAGTTTATCACAAAACATCCAGCCTTTCGCTCCCGTCGCACCCAAAGTCCAGGAATGTTTTGCTTCAGCTGGGATCGGTTCGCCTTTGGTTAGATCGACATTTTGCAAGGCTACTTTAGGTGCGGCAGAGATGATGAGGCAGGTGATGAGCAGCGTAAAGAGTGAGACGATGGGTTTCATGATTCGAGGTTTAGTAAGAAATGATTTGCTAAAGGTTTTTGGGATAATGTCATCCGATAGACGGAAGATTAGTGGGGAAACTGGATAGGCGTCTATGTCATTTCATCAGATTTCACTTACGTCCTATTCTATTTAAGTATAGGTTATCAGGGTTAGTTTGCTTTAAAAAAGCCGACAACAAATTTTTTGCAATCTCTTCTCAAGGTGCTATTCCCTATAGCGCTTTACCAAATAAATATTTTCTACACTCATTATGGAACACGAAACTTCTGCCAACTCTGACTCCGCCGCCAAATGCCCATTTTCTGGCGGTAAAACCCCTATGAGTAGCGCTGGCCGCGGCACTAGAAACACAGATTGGTGGCCTAACCAATTGCAGCTTAACATCCTTCGTCAGCATTCCTCTCTGTCTGACCCGATGGGTGAAGATTTCGACTACGCAGCGGAGTTTAAATCGCTCGATCTTGCGGCGGTGAAAAAAGATATCTGTGATCTGATGACCACGTCCCAAGATTGGTGGCCAGCAGATTACGGGCATTACGGTCCGTTGTTTATCAGGATGGCATGGCATAGTGCGGGAACGTATCGCACGGCCGATGGTCGTGGCGGTGCCGGTGGTGGCGGTCAGCGTTTCGCTCCACTCAACAGTTGGCCAGACAACACGAACCTCGACAAAGCCCGCATGTTGCTTTGGCCGATCAAACAGAAATACGGTCGTAAAATTTCATGGGCGGATCTCATGGTGCTTGCAGGCAACTGCGCGTTGGAATCGATGGGTTTCAAAACCTTCGGCTTCGGCGGTGGTCGTGCGGATGTGTGGGAACCGGAAGAAGATATCTACTGGGGCTCGGAAGGGAAATGGTTGGATGATAAACGTTACTCTGGGGATCGTCAGTTAGAAAATCCACTCGCTGCGGTGCAGATGGGTCTCATCTACGTCAACCCGGAAGGCCCTAACGGAAATCCTGATCCCATCGCCTCCGCACGCGATATTCGCGATACCTTTGGCCGCATGGCAATGAACGATGAAGAAACCGTCGCGCTCATCGCCGGTGGACATACCTTTGGAAAAGCGCACGGCGCTGCGAATCCAGAGCAATACGTCGGCCCTGAGCCAGCTGCAGCACCCATCGAAGAACAAGGCCTTGGTTGGAAAAACAGTTTCGGCACCGGCAACGGAGCCGCCACGATTACCAGTGGACTTGAAGGTGCATGGACAACCTCGCCTACCAAATGGAGCAACAACTATTTCGATAACCTTTTCGGTTTCGATTGGGAACTCACCAAGAGCCCAGCGGGTGCGCAGCAATGGAAGCCGAAAAATTCCGCAGGTGCCGGTACCGTTCCAGATGCACATGATCCTGCGAAACGTCACGCGCCGATGATGTTCACCACCGACATCGCGTTGAAAATGGATCCGATTTACGCACCGATCTCAAGACGTTTCCACGAAAATCCAGATCAGTTCGCCGATGCATTTGCGCGTGCTTGGTTTAAGCTCACTCACCGCGATATGGGGCCGAAATGTTTGTATCTCGGAGCAGAAGTTCCGGCGGAAGAGCTACTCTGGCAGGATCCGATCCCAGCCGTCACGCATCCCTTGATCGATGCCGCTGACATTGCTGCTCTCAAAGGAAAAATTCTCGCCTCGGGACTTACCGTTTCCGAGTTGGTATCCACCGCATGGGCATCGGCTTCCACCTTCCGTGGTTCTGACAAACGCGGCGGCGCCAACGGCGGTCGCTTGTGCCTCGCTCCACAACGTTTCTGGCAGGTCAATCAACCCACCCAGCTCAACAAAGTGCTGGATGTGTTAGAGGGGATTCAAAAAGAGTTCAACTCCAGCGCAGCGAACGGAAAACAAGTTTCCATCGCAGACCTCATCGTTATCGGTGGTTGCGCGGGAATCGAGCAAGCCGCGAAAAACGCAGGCCAAAACGTCACCGTGCCGTTTACTCCGGGCCGGACCGATGCTTCGCAAGAGCAAACCGACGTTGCGTCTTTCGCAATGTTAGAACCGCATGCCGATGGTTTCCGTAACTATCAGAAAGCCTTCTATACCACCTCTGCTGAGGAAATGTTAGTGGACAAGGCGCAGTTGCTGACTCTCACACCACCGGAAATGACCGTCCTTGTCGGTGGCCTGCGGGTTTTGAAAACTAACGCAGATGGCTCGAACACCGGCGTGTTCACGAATCGTCCTGAAGCACTCACCAACGATTTCTTCGTCAACCTCCTCGATATGGGCACAACATGGAAAGCGACTACTGCTCACGATGATCTCTTCGAAGGCAGCGATCGCCATTCAGGCGAAGTGAAATGGACCGGCTCACGCGTCGATCTCATCTTCGGATCGAACTCCGAACTCCGCGCCCTCGCCGAAGTCTACGGTTGCAGTGATTCCCAAGAGAAATTCCTCAAGGATTTCATCAATGCATGGACCAAAGTCATGCAGTTGGATCGGTTTTGAAGAGTGAAAGCAGAGCGAGTTTTACGAGCAATTAGAATTTAGGCGAAGCCGTGATAAGTAGAGTAGTGAAGAGTGACGAGTGAATTTCTTCCGCCGAAGGCCTCGGACTGCTGCGGTTCTCATCCGCAGTTCTTTGGGCGGATGATTTTAAGGTTAAGCCACGGACCTTTCCATCGTGCCTCCGTCGTCAAGCTTTCTCGTGACGACGCCTTCCGCTATACATCCACGGGTTTTCAAACTTCAACCTTGATGAACCACCAACTCATTCGTAGTAAGACCTTATGACGCCACTTTCCATCCCATCAAAAACAACAAGTCGTAGGGTAACTGTTCGAGAAAAATGATTTCTTTGATACACAAAATATATATGCGCATTTTGATCGATGTAATCGGCAACAACGTCTCAATGTGAATTCAAGCTTCGCCTCGCCGGTGCAGCCACGCTATCGTTCTTACTTAGAGATTGTATAAGATCGTTCATATGAAATCACATTTTCTATTAGGTCTTGTCATCGTTTTTCTGGCTGGATCATGGGCCTATGCTAAAGATGTCACCGTGGCTATACATCTAGATAAGCCGCAGTGGGTGATATCAAAATATCTGACGGGTTCGCACTTTGTATATGCCTATGAGGCGGACTGGATCTATGAGGACGAAGCGATTATCGATTGGATGAAACGTGCCAAGGTCGGAGTTGTTCGATATCCCGGCGGCACTGTCACCGAGAACTGGCATTGGGATAACCTCAACGGCTATGCCTTTGATCACCATGTCAAAGAACTTACCGGTGAGCTTGGGACTGCGGATACTTGGAGCCCAAAGTATCGCCCGCTGCCAAAGCGTGACACTAAAGATTATATGGATGTCGATGAGTACATGGCCATCTGCAAACGGGTAGGTGCTGACGCCATGCTTGGGATTAATATACACTCAGGGTTCACTTACCGTACTGCCGACGATAGCAAGGCCGAGGCCAAGCGGTTAGCTGAATACTGCAAGGGCAAGAGTTACGATGTGAAGTTCTTCTACATAGGTAACGAGGGTTACACAAACGGATTCTATGGTCAGAAATATGCGACAGCTATTGATGAGTATGCGGCGATCCTAAAGAAGGTCTACCCCGATGCGCAGATCATTGCCGATTGGAAGTATGGGCCGCGAGATAAGAAGCGTTTCGAACATAGTTTGGAACTCATTCGGATGTCCAAATCCATCGACATCATGGAGTACCACGAAAAATGGGGTACCGACTGGGGGCTTTACTCAGGACAGACCAGAGAAGAATGGCTAGCTCAGAAACCTTTTTTGTATAACGGTCAGTTCAGTGAATTTTACGAACGTTTTGATAAAAATAATCAGACACTGGGCCGGAATGTGCAGCATGCCCATAATGAATGGGGCTTGGGTGGAATGAAGGAATCCAAAGATGCTTACGACTTCACCTTGCTGACGGCGGATTTTTTCATCGAGCTCTTCCGCCATCAGACATACATGGCTTCGTGCTGGAATCTCAATATGGGGCCTAAGCCTGCTCGTGTATTTCTAAGAGAGAATGGCGAGGTCAAGCTTATGCCGCCCGCCTTGGTATACGAGATGGTCGCCACGGCCATGGGAAGCCATCACATACCGATCGAGTCTGTAGGAAATACTGCAGTATACGGTTTCGCGGCCAAAAACGACAAGACTCAGTGGACGCAGATTTATCTAATAAATAAAAGCGAATTGCCCGCAGAGGTGACGCTCGATCCAAAGGCACAACATCTCGCGATTGAGACGATCCAACGCCTTGGAGCACCAGGCAGAATCACTGTGGAGAAGTGCGCATCTTCCCCCTCTAAAATCACTCTCCAGCCCATGTCCTTCACCAGGCTCGCCGGTAAAGCGAGCGACGTTGAGACGCGGTCCACCGTAGATCCAGAGCTAACACCTAAACGCCACAAGTGATAGAGTGGGCTGCGGCGGTGTTGGTGATGAAGCGGAGGGTTTCGCTTGCCCGGAAAATGTGCGGGTGATGTGACCTAGGGCGTTGCCCTACCTAGGGCGATGCCCTAGGCTGGCATAAGTTGCCCTTTCAGGGCGGAGGAGGACGACGTTCTCTGTATTCAAAAATCATCAATCGGAAATCATCAATCGGAAATCCATTCTACGATCGTTGCGTTATCGTCTTTCGGTTTAATTGATGATTGATGATTGATGATTGATGATTGATGATTGATGATTGATGATTTTGGATTTTTGATTTGGAAGAATGCAGATAGAGCTAATTACTCGCTTAACCGTTCGGCTTGAGATAGTAGAGCACTGCCATTCTTGTGGCGATTCCGTTTTCGACCTGATCGTTGATGAGGGAGCGTTCGTAGTCCATTACGGCGTCGCAGAGTTCGACTCCGCGGTTTACCGGACCGGGGTGCATGAGGTAGAGGCCGCGTTTTCTGATTTCTTCGAGGCGTGAGTCAGTGATGCCGTAGAGTTTGTGGTACTCGCGGACGGAGGGGAAGAAGGGGGCGTCTTGGCGTTCCATTTGGACGCGGAGGAGGTAGACGATGTCGGGGTTCCATTTCATCGCTTCATTGTAATCGGTGAAGCGGTGGATGCCTTCGGGTCCGTTTTTTGGAAGCAGGGAGCCGGGTCCGAGGAAGGCGACGTGGACGCCGAGTTTTTTCAGGATGCAGGAGGTGGAGCGGGCGACGCGGGAGTGGAGGATATCGCCGATGATGAGGACTTTTTTACCCGTTGGGTCAGGAAATTTTCCCTTGATGGTAAATGCGTCTAACAGTGCCTGAGTGGGGTGGGCATGTGCGCCATCGCCTGCGTTGATGACTGAGGCGTTGGTTTGTGCGGCGATGGTGGCTGGGAGTCCGGAGCGGGAGTGGCGGACGATGATGTAGTCGGTGCGCATCGCTTGGAGGGTCTCTACCGTTTCGCGGACGGATTCGCCTTTGGTGATGGAGGAGTTGCGGACGTCGAAGTTGGTGACATCGGCGGAGAGTCGTTTGGCTGCGACCTCGAAGGAGGAGAGGGTGCGGGTGGATGGCTCGTAAAAGAGGGTCAGGACGGATTTGCCTTTGAGGGCTGGAACTTTTTTCACCGAGCGGGTGAAGAGTTCTTTGAAAGGGATGGCTTGATCGAGGAGGAGGTCGATTTCCTCTCGTTTGAGCGATGCGATGTCCAGCAGGTCTTTACGTGGCATAAGTGGAAAAGTATGGGGCGTAATGGATTCCTCCGAAAACGAGAGTCATGACTAGTATGATGAGCAAGATGGCTGCGTGGTGGCGCGAGCGCTTCTTTCTCCAGAAAATATAAGCCGTCAGCAAGCCTGAAACGAAAATAAGGCTAATTGGGGTGATAAAATGGAAGGTGCTCCAGGCGGTGTAGATGGCGAGAAAGGCGGGCAGATAGGCGAAAATCAGAAGGACGGGATGGGCGGCTAGCTTTTTGAGATGGGCTGCTGGGTCGCCGCTTGCGGTGGAGTATTCGGCGATAGCCGCGCGGCGTCTGGCTTCAGCGACGTCGGCTATATCGTGGCGTGGTTGGGGGATGGAGGTTTTGTTTTGGACCTGGTAAGCGGGAGCCAGTGGCAGTTCTACTTTCCTTAGGGTGTGGATTCTGCGTTTCTTGGATTTGATTTCCCTTGGCTCCTGCGGTGCCGGAGCGGTGGGAGGCTGCGGGGTCGGAGGTGCGGAATTTGGAGGTTGAAAAACACCGTGCTCCTCGCGCAGGGCGGCAAGCTCTTCCTGGTTTTTTTTCTGAGTGGGGATCATGAGTGAGGTGCGGCGACCACTTTGACGGAGTCTTCGCCATCGTTGCCTTCGAGAGAGACGTGGACGTGATCGTGGCGGTCGGTTTCTAACTGAATTCCGGTGTAGTTGGCGTGGATCGGGAGTTCGCGGTGACCGCGATCGATCAACACCGCGAGTTCAACTTTTGCGGGGCGTCCGTAGTCGGCGAGTGCATCGAGCGCGGCGCGGATGGTGCGGCCGGTGAAAAGGACATCGTCGACCAAGATGATGTGCGCGCCATCGACGGTGAAGGGGATGTCGCTTTCCTGAAGTTTTGGATTTTCACGAAGGTGTTCGAAGTCATCGCGGTAGAGAGATATATCTAACACCCCGAAGTTGAGTTCACGATCTTCTTCGGAAAGGTGAGTGAGGAGTCGTTCGGCGACCTCGTCTCCACGTGAGCGGATGCCGACGAGTGAGATCGTGCCTTCGGGATTCGCTTGGCGGATGGCTTGGGCGAGGGTTTCGATGCCTTGGTTGATTTGCGCGGCATCGAGGGTGAGTTTGATCGATGTAGGATCGATGGATTTGGTTTCAGGGAAATTCATAATTCCAATATCGGTGCGGCGTTGTAGTCCGTCGAAGGTTATTTGATCTGCTGCTGCGTGGGCGGCTTGGACTGCGGAGAGGCGGTCGTTTCCTTGGGCAACGCAAGCGAGCACGCGGCCACCGTTGGTTTGCCATTCATCGCCGACTTTTTTGGTGCCCGAGTGGAAAACTTGCTGGCCGGTGGAATCGATGCCTTGGATGACATCGCCATTGCGCGAGGTTTCCGGATAACCATGCGAGGCGAGGATAACGCAGACTGACCAATCATCGGTGAAGCGGATCAGGTTTTTATCTAACACACCTTTCGCGCCGTTCATGCAGAACGCTGCGAGATCGCCTTGGAGTAGTGGCATGACGGCCTGACATTCGGGATCGCCGAAGCGGCAGTTGTATTCGATGACTTTCGGGCCATCCGGGGTGAGCATGAGGCCGAAGTAAAGGAAACCGCGGTAAGGAAGATTTTCCGAGCGCAGCGCGGCAACTGTCGGTGCGACGATGGATTCGTCGATGATGTTGAGGAGTTCTTGGGAAATGAGTTTCCTCGAAGCGACTGCGCCCATGCCGCCGGTGTTCGGGCCGAGGTCGCCGTTTTGCAGGCGCTTGTAATCGCGAGCGGGGGTGAGGATGAGGTATTGGTCATCGACGATGGCGGCGAAGATGGAAACTTCCGGGCCGATCAAACATTCCTCGACCAACAAGCGGCCGGGACCGAATCGTTTTTCGGTAAAAACTTCGTTGAGGAAATCGAGGGCGGATGTTTCATCCGGACAAACCGCGACGCCTTTTCCGGCAGCGAGTCCGTCGAATTTCAGGACGGTTGGATAGTTTTCAGCGATGGCGGCGACGGCGGATTCTAACGAATCGCAAACCGTGGCGGTGGCGGTGGGGATTTGGTTGCGGAGTAGGAATTCTTTGGAGAATTCTTTGCTGGCTTCTAGCTGCGCGGATTCTTTCGGCGGCCCCCAGCAAGGGATGGAGTTTTTCTCGCAGAGATTAGCCAAGCCCTCGCCGGTCACGAGATAGGATTCCTCGCCAGCGATGCAGAGATCAATGGCGTTGGTTTTCATCCATTCGATCAGGGAGGGGAGATCGGTCGCGGTGGAGGGTTTGGCGATTTGAAAAATGGCATCGCTTCCCGGAAAGGAAAATAGCTCAGGCTTCTGCGGGGATAGGGAGAGGGTATGGAGCAGCGCGTGTTCACGGCCGCCTTTTCCAACAACAAGTATTTTCATCTGCGCTTGTTTTGTGAGAATTCAGGCGGATGGGCAAGGAGATTGGGTGAAAGCTGATCGATGGATAGGAGAATTTGGCCTATCGGCTGGATCAGGGAGATTGACGATTGATGATTGTTGATGTTTGAATTTTGATTTAAAACATCGTGTTTACATCAGAAGGGGTCTTAACCCATGCCTGTAACTATTGATCTCACTAGGATTTCGGCGGGAGCAGAGAACCGTCTGATTCGTCGCCGGTGACGACGGGTAAGATTGGCTCTTTGAAATTGGGTAAGGCAAATGACCAGAAGGAACGTTTGCGTTGTTGGTCGAATGCAAGGGCGCGCTCTTTGCCGAGGGGCATGGCTTTCATATCTTTTTCTCTAGCTTGGACGACCGCGACTTTGGGACGCATCAATGCGAAGTCCGTGACGTTCTGGGTGGCGGCTACAGTCGTTTCTTTGACGGAACGCGTGGCGTTCGAAGCCGTCTCTTTCACGGATTGCATCGTTCCGCATGAAGCGAAGACCAATGGCAGGAAAAGGGCGGTGCACAGGGTTTTTGACATAAATAATTTCTGTAATATCCCGCAGGAAACCCGATCTGTCCAGTACGCCTTTTAGGACATTTTGTCACGTAGCTGCGATCTTAGGTCGCCGAGTTGTGGATTAGGTCATGTAAGTAGTGAATTTTTCTGTGTTCTCTATGCAGAAAGCGGATCGTATATTTGCAGCAGATGTATCAGAGGTTGAATGATTTGTTTAATTGAAATTGGCGCCGGAGTGCGGAGGCTTGCCTCCGCTGAGGGAGGAGCGGAGCTTGCTCCGCGTGGTGGTTGAAGTGTGTAGGGGAAGCTTAAAGCCACCCGCGACGGAGCAAGCTCCGTCTACCGCATGGCGGGAGCAAGCTCCCGCACTCCAGCGTTGAAGATGATTTTTTTTCAATCATCCCGCAACTACCCCAACTGCCTCGCCGCTTGCAGCGTATTTTTCATCAGCATCGCGATGGTCATCGGGCCCACACCACCAGGAACAGGTGTGATCGCCGCACATCTTGGTGCGACTTCATCATAAGCGACATCACCGGTGAGACGATGGCCGGATTTTTTTGATGGATCGGCGATGCGGTTGATGCCGACATCGATGACGACGGCGCCGGGTTTGACCCAATCGGCTTTGACCATTTCAGGTCGGCCGACGGCGGCGATAAGGATGTCGGCGCGGCGGCAGATGGCAGGGAGATCTTTAGAACGTGAGTGGGCGATGGTGACCGTGGCGTTGGAATTTTTAGCGACTAACAACATCGCCATCGGCTTGCCGACAATCATGGAGCGGCCGATGACAACCGCTTCCGCGCCGTTGGTATCGATTCCTGAAATTTCTAACAATTTCATACAGCCAGCTGGTGTGCAGGGAACGAAACCGGTGGGATCTTCTAAAACCAGTTTCGCGACGTTTTTCGGATGGAAGCCATCGACGTCCTTGCGAGGATCGATGGCGCGAATGACGGTTTCTTCATCGATGTGTTTGGGCGGGGGAGATTGAACAAGGATGCCATGGACTGCGGGATCGGCATTCAGATCGGCGACGACTTTGAGGAGTTCTGCCTGGGTGGTTTCGGCAGGAAGTTCGAGTTTGACCGAGTGGAAACCGAGATCGGCGCAGGTGCGGGCTTTGGAGCCGACGTAAACGGCGGACGCAGGATCGTTTCCAACCAAGACAACCGCCAAGCCGGGAGTGATGCCTTTGGCTTTCAGAGCAGCTGTTTCGATGCGGCATTCTTCGAGGACAGTGGCGGCAACGGCTTTTCCGTCGATGATGCGAGGTTGGTTCATGCGGCGAAGCCTAGAGGTGAAATCAGAAAGTTTAAGCACGAAATTTAAAATCCGGCGATCTGTCATCAACATAAGAAATTAACCGCGAATGAACGCTAATGGACGCGAATAAGATCATGTTCTCGAATTATTAAGGTTACCGAAAATGGCCAAGATTCTTAAAATTAGCGTTCATTCGCGTTCATTCGCGTTCATTCGCGGTAGAAATTCTGTTCTGTGTAATTTATCTTCGATTTTAGGTTTGGAGATTTCAGCTTCAACAGATATGACCCCTACGTCGTTGTTGAAATAGCAGTGGCACTCCTTTGGAGGCCCGTCGCTCGGGCAGTCAATTGATGGGGAATCCGGTGAGAATCCGGAGCGGTACCGCCACTGTATGGTTTTGCGTGAAAACGGGAAGCTGAGTCAGATCGCCAGCCTTGGGAGTTTCTGAACGAATCTGCGGAAAACAGGTTCACGGAGATAAAACATAAAAATGATAAAACATAAAACGTTCGCGCAAAAGCGGACGATACGGACGGGCTGCACCTTAGGGTTGGCAGCGGTAGTGCTCTGCAGTTCATTGACGGCGGAGGTGGAAGACGAGCTGGATGAGTTGATCGTGGTCAGCACCAGAACCCCCCTAGGTATAGATCGAGTCTCCCCATCAGTCTCCTACGTTTCGACGGAGGATCTTGCCACATGGCAAAATCAACGGCTCGTCGACGTTCTCATCCAGCAACCGGGCATGGCACTTTGGTCAACCGGCGGACTGGGTAACACCAGCTCTCTCTCCGTGCGCGGAACCGAAAGCAACCACACGGCGATGTTCATCGAAGGCCGGAGGCTCAGTCCTGGATTCGGCAATGAATATGACCTGAGTTTCCTAACTCCAGCCAACGCGAGCAGTGTGCAAATTCAACGTGGACCCTCGAGTGTCCAATACGGCAGCAGCAACATCGGCGGCGTGATCGATACCCGTCTGCGCTCCGGGCTTGGCGTCAATAGCCCCGAGAGCAACGTCTATGCGGAATACGGATCGAATGCTTTCCAGCACGCGGGCATCGAAACCCGCGTCGGCAACGAGTCGACCGGATTTTCCCTCTCGACCAGCAGCCTGAGCACGGACAACGAGAGACCAAACGATGCCTTCGAGCAAAGCAACCTAACCTCGCGCTTCGATTGGATGATCAATGAACGTCTCAGCTTTGAACTCCTGGCCTTAGGCTTCGCAAACGAAAAGGAGGTACCCGGCGACACTATCACCCCAACTCCCTTCAACAGACAGGAAACCACCAACTGGCTTATCTCGCCGGGCGTCCGCTTCAAGACAGACCAGGTTTCCGCCCACATTTTCTATTCACGGTCGGAACGGAATTCGGACACCTTTGAAGTCAATCCCGCCTACGGTCCATTCCCATTATTTCCCTACCTGGGCGACTTCCCGATCAGTAATCAGATCGAAGTGATCAACGATGAGTTCAACCTACAAGTCGACTACTCACTACCGGGCGACTCGCTGCTCACCTTTGGCGCTGTTTTCCGTAACGATCAAGTCGATAACAGCAACATCTATACATACAATCCTCTCGATCCGCCTACCCCCTATGAGGAAAGTTTCCAGCAACTCGGATCCTTCGCACAAATACTTTGGATGTTAGACGAAAACACCGAACTGCACGCCGGCATTCGGTCGGATCATTATTCGGATTTCGACAACGAAACAACCGGCAACCTGATGCTCATCCATCATTTTCGCGGCAGCGGCACTTCTATCTTCGCCAAGGCCGCCACATCCTACGCCCCACCCAGCGCCGTGGATGTCGCCTACGATTCGGACATCAGCACCCCTCTCAATGCGGAGAGCAGCACATCCTACGAGATCGGCGCCAAACAAGCCTTCTTGAATGACAGGATGAATGGCTCCATGGTTATTTTCCGCAATGAAATCGATAATTTACTCAGCTACGAACCTTCGACTTTTGACACCTTCAACATCGAGCAAGCAACCACAGAAGGCATCGAAGCTTCGATTTCTTATCAGGCGACTGATGAATGGAAATGGGTAATGGGATACACCTACCTGCGCGCCGTCGCCGACCGACTCAATGATCCGCGCACCGGAGGCTTTATTCCGGATCCAGCCAAAGATGTGCCGCTGGCGCGTCGGCCACGCCACTTGGTGCAATTGAGCACACATTTCAAGTTCACCGAAGACTTCGGTGCGGGACTGCAACTCATCGGCCAACTGCACCGTCAGGACATCGACCCTTCCGCCTACCTTCAAGGCGAGGCCGAAGACTTTGTGGTTCTGCGCATGGTCGCCGATTGGCAAGTCACCAAAGACTGGTCGATATACGGCCGAATCGAAAACCTTCTCGATGAGTCCTATGCCTCTGCCGCAGGCTTCCCTGCCATTGGTCGCACCGCCTACGTCGGCGTGAAGTATTCATTCTGACGTTACGCCGGATCCACCATCGATCGCAAGGTCATGGTGGATCTCACACATGATGGATGCCTAGAGGTAGGGTGTCCTCGCGGAGGACACCGCATGAAATGAGGAAGATGATGATTTATGGAATTATCAGATACGATCCGCATTGCGCGGCGCCCTCGGCGAGGGCGCCCTACCTAAAATCCGCAGCTCGTGCTACGGTCTTGCAGAAATGTGGGCGAGGGCTGAGGATGTCGGCAGATGATTTCGATTACGGAGAATGCAGGGGGAGTGAATTTGGTCGAGGAGGTGCGTGATGTGTTTTCGAGGACGGGTTTGCTATCGCAGTCAAAAGATTTTGAGTATCGAGCTGAGCAAGAGGAACTAGCAGGAGCGGTGGCGGAGAGTTTTCTTTCGGCGCAGCCATTGGTTGCAGAGGCGGGGACGGGTGTTGGAAAATCTCTGGCGTATCTGATTCCGGCGGCGAAGTTCGCGTTGGCGACGGGTCGCAAGGGTGTGATCTCCACGCACACGATCAATTTGCAGGAGCAGTTGGTCAGGAAAGATATTCCGTTAGTGCGTAAAATTTTAGGTGAGGATTTGCCAGCGGTTTTGTTGAAGGGTCGGGGAAATTATTTGTGTCCGGCGAGGTTGAGAAGGGCATGGGAGCAGTCGGGTGATTTATTTACGTCCACGGAAAGTGAGGAGCTTGCCCGGATCCGTGATTGGGCGGATCAGACGCGGGATGGAACGTTGAGTGGAATTCCGTTTCAGCCATCGATGAAGGTTTGGATGCAGGTTTGCAGCGAGGCGCATTCGTGCACGCAGAGATATTGTGGACCCAAAGGAAATTGTTTTTTCCAAGAGGCGCGGAAAGCGGCGGCGGATGCGAAACTCGTGGTGGTGAACCATACCTTGTTTTTTGCGCTGTTAGAAACCGACGAGATGGCGGATGAAAGCGAACCTGATAAAATGGGGGGATTTCTTTTTCCGAATGATTTTGCGGTGATGGATGAGGCGCACACCGTGGAGCAGGTGGCGGCGGTGCAACTAGGATTGCGACTTACTCAGGCAGGTTTGCGGTTTGATTTGCAGCGGCTTTACAATCCGAAGACACGTAAAGGTTTGTTGAAAACGTATCGTAAAGCGGCGCCGATGCTTGCGGTGGAGCGGAGTTTGAATGCGGTGGATCAGTTTTTCAACGATATCGGAAACGCGGCAAAGTTCGGTGAGTGGTCGAAGGAATTTCGGGTGAGGAGTCCTGAGTTGGTGGGGAATTGTTTGGCATCGCCGTTGCGGGATTTGTGGGAGGAACTTTCGGAGTTAGCGGAAGATACCGGCAACGAAACCTCGAAAAATGAGCTGATGGATCTGGCGCGTAAGTTTCGCGACACTCAGGCGACTGTCGGTGAGTTTCTCGATCAACGAGATGAAGGCAGTGTGTATTGGGTTGAGAAAAGCGGGCGGGAAGAAACGCAGTTCAGTTGTCACGCCGCACCAGTGAACGTGGCGGATCGGTTGCGGCCTCTGTTGTTTACGGGAAAGAAATGCATGGTGATGACCAGCGCCACTCTAGGAGTTGGTGATCCTGAATTGGGATACTTTCGGAAACGGGTCGGAGCAGAAAGTGCGCGGGCGTTGAGCATTGGTAGTCCGTTCGATTACCAGAAGCAGATGAAGGTGAAAATTTACAAATCCATTCCTGAGCCGAATACGCCGAAATATGATGAGTTGTTGGCGAAGGGAATTATGGATGCGGTGAGTGAGAGCGATGGGCGGGCATTTGTGTTGTTCACAAGTTATCGGACCATGCAAGACGCGGCGAAGCGCTGTGAGAGTTATTTTAAAAAGAAGGGTTGGAGATTATTTAAACAAGGCGACGGCATGCCACGGCATAAGATGTTAGAGGAATTCCGTGAGGATGTGAGCAGCGTGTTGTTTGGGACGGATAGTTTCTGGACAGGTGTGGATGTTCCGGGTGAGGCTTTGTCGAATGTGATTGTGACCCGGTTGCCTTTCGCTGTGCCGGATCATCCGCTGACGGCTTCACGCTTGGAAGCGATCCAAGAAGCCGGCGGAAATCCATTCATGGACTACTCGTTGCCTGAGGCAGTTTTGAAATTAAGACAGGGAGTGGGTCGATTGATTCGGAATAAAAAAGACCACGGGCTGGTATGTATTTTGGACAATCGAATTTTGACCAAACGTTATGGTAGCGTGTTCATGAAAGCCCTGCCGGAAGCACCGGTCGAAATTATTATTTGAAAATTTAAAGCTCAAATTTCAAAATTCAAGAAAGATAAGAGAAGCAATTTAAGATGAGACTTGTTTTTTTAATGATAGCTTTGGCGGTGTTTTTTCTCGTTGGCTGGGGATTGTTTGGTGAGGGCTTGGAGGAGGTATGGAATGTGGAAAAGTTGGCCGGCTATTTCGAGCAAGCGAAGAGTTGGGCGTGGTTGTTAGGGATTCTCCTGCTGGTGGTAGATCTGTTGTTGCCCATTCCCGGAACGATTGTGATGTCGGCTTTGGGCGCGGTTTATGGATTTTGGATCGGGGGTTTGTTGTCCGCCTTCGGCTCCATGTTAGCTGGGATCTTAGGCTACGGGGTGGGTCGGTTTTTCGATGAGAAATTCGCCAAGCGTTGGTTGGGCGAGAAAGATTTTGAAAAGGGCAGAAGCATTTTCGAAAAGAGCGGGGCATGGGTGGTGGCGATGAGTCGCGCGTTGCCGATTCTGCCCGAAGTGCTCGCGTGCATGGCGGGACTGTTGCGAATGCCGTTTGGAACTTTTGTCATCGCTCTCGCTTGTGGTTCCGTGCCGATGGGATTTCTGTTTGCGTGGATCGGAATGGTTGGACGCGAGCAACCGGCTTGGGGTTTGGCGTTCTCTCTCGGAGTGCCGGCGGTGTTGTGGGGTGCTGCGGCGGTGATGAGGAAGAAATAGAAAGATTTTCACCGCGGAGACGCAGAGGTCGCAGAGTGACGCAGAGAATTAAATTTAGGGGCTGTACTAGCTAAGGCTCATTGCTGAGCCTGTTTTACCCAGTATTTAAGCTGCTTCAAGAGCATTTGATGGTTACCTCCATTGAAGCGCCATTCACACTCCTTCAAAAACCAGTGAAAGTTCTCTTTTTTGATACCATTAA
>CAMCYT010000021.1 GCA_945885485.1 Prosthecobacter debontii | reverse complement strand
ACCATCGATGGCCTGATTCTCAATTTAGAACTCAGCCGTTCCAAAGACACCCGCGGCAGCATCAGCCTTCCGGTCACCACTCAAATCAACGGAGCTTCGCAAAACGAACTCATCACACTTCCCGGCCAATCCCTGCGTTTTCAAAAACGCATCCCCATCAAACTTGAAAATGAGTCCGGCCACGGCTGGGTTTCCATCCCAGCCGATGGAAACCCGCGCGACAACTCCGTCTTCTTCGCCTACGGCCCAGCGCGCCCGATGAAATCCCTCATCGTCTCTTCATCTAACGAAGCCGCCGATTACCTCGCCCTCGCTGCCGCTCCTCCGAATTTTGAAAAACAATCCGTCACTCGCATCGATCCCGCCGCCTTCGCCGCAACCTCAACTTCTGAACTCTCGATGATCCTTTGGGCCGCTCCACTTCCCACCGGAGAAAGTGCCAAGACTCTTCAAAATTTCCTCTCCAGCGGCGGACAAGTCGTCCTGTTACCCAATGCCCAACCCGCAACGGAACCGTTTCTCGGCACTCAATGGGATCCCGTATCACTCGCTGAAGGTGGTAAATTTTTCATTCTGAAAGATTGGGAACGCGCGGATGGCCCGCTACGCGACGGCATCGACGGCGCACCCATCCCTGCAGAACGTCTGCGCGCGATCAAACGCGCCATTCCGAAAAGCGATGCCGCCGTCCTCGCCAAATGGGAAGATGGCGAACCATTCATCACTCGTAAAATTGTCGATCAAGGCACGCTCTGGACGATTGGAAGCATCCCTGATTACACATGGTCGAATTTAGGTGATGCCGATGTCTTACTTCCGGCCATCCAACGCATTCTTTCCCTCGGCGCGGAGCGCTTTGACGCATCCTTCCTCGCAGAAGTTGGTTCTGATTCCTCAAATCCCGTCGCCGGTGAAACTCGCACACGAGTAGACGACTACTCCAAAGATAATGGCGATTACGTCGCAGGTGTCTTCCGCCTTGGAAATCGCCTAATGGCCGTCAACCGCCCTCTTGCCGAAGACGAACTGGAAATCACCAGCAAAGAAAACCTCGATGCCATGCTGGAAGGCACCGACTACCGACTCCTCGATCAAGCAGGCCAAGCCTCCGATCCATCACTCTCCACTCACATCTGGCGCGCGTTCCTCGTTGCCGTCCTGTTTTTCCTCATCAGTGAAGCCCTGCTTTGCTTACCCAAGAAAACTGCTGTGACCACCACCACACCTCAACACAACTTCCAAGGCACGACTTCAACGTGAATTGTTAGATATTGTTTCGTATGTCTTGGGATTTCAACAGCGTCGCCATCGTCGGCTCCGGCGCGATCGGCTTGTATTACGGAGGACGCCTCGCCGAGTCAGGTATCGAAGTTAAATTCCTGGCGAGATCGGATTATGATCAGCTTTCAAAATCAGGATTAAAGGTCGAAAGCATTAACGAAAATTTTCATCTAACAAAAATATCCGTTTTTAAAAAACCCGAGGATATCGGCAAAGTCGATCTGGTCATCATCGCGTGGAAATCCACCGCAAACGATTCACTTTCCAGCGTATTGCCTTCGCTCATGCATGAAAATACCCAAGTGCTTACCTTGCAAAACGGCTTAGGGAATTGCGAACGCATCGCAGAAATCGCCGGGGCAAATCGGGTGTTTGGCGGACTCTGTTTCGTCTGTATCAATCGCATCGCCCCCGGCACCATCAGCCATACCGCGGGTGGCAGAATGACTATTGGACCATTTTCCAAAAACCTATCTAACAAGGTAGAAACCATCGCCCAACGTTTCAAAGCCGCCAACATCTCCGCCACCGCAGTCGATGATCTCGCCAAAGCCCAATGGGAAAAGTTAATCTGGAACATTCCATTCAACGGACTTTCCGTCGCCGAAGGTGGAGTAACGACCGATGTCTTGTTAGCCGATCCAATCATTGAAGCCGAAATACGCACACTAATGCACGAAGTCATCACAGCCGCCTCAGCACAAGGCATTCAACTCGATCCTGCGCTCATCGAAACCAATATCGAACGCACTCGCCCGATGGGTCCGTATCAACCTTCCACGATGCTCGATTTCGTCAAAGGTCGCGAACTCGAGCTTAATCCCATTTGGGCAGAACCCCTACGCCGCGCAAATAAGGCAGGTGTAAAAATGCCAGCTTTAGAAAAGTTACTAACCCGTATCCAAACTCAGCTAGCCCATAGAGCTTAAGCCTTTTGATATCGACTCCAGTGGATTATAAAATTACTCATTAATCTTACATCCATACATGCTTTCTCCGAGCTTCTATTCTTCCGGGTTTTGAGTCGAGGATTTTGGAGCTTTAGATCTAGGACCCGGGAGGTGTGTGTCAGCTGTCATGGGAGGTGCTGCTTCGTTTTCTTGGACTGGAGCGAATAACTTTACACGCTCCGGATCAGGCTGCCATGTAACTGCCCATTTGGCAGCTTCTTCTCGGTTTTTGAAAACTGTTCCCGCAACGGCTTCCAGGGCGAAAAGCGCACGATCTGCCACATCAGGATCTTGATGACCGGCCGCATGCAATAGCAACTCAACAGCTGATTCGTCTTCGCGCTGCTCCATTAGCGACAGCACGAAATGGCTGCTTTCTATTTCACCTTCATCAATGATAAGACGCATGTTATCTAACAAGACTTTCGATAACGGCAGCTTCGTTGTCTGCTCAAGCGCTTTCAGTAAAGGCGCTGTGCGGGAGTCTTTAGGCAAGGCCATAGCATTGCGAATATCGCCCATGATCTCATTCTGCTTTGGGGAGAAAGACGTTGCTGCTTCGTGCGAGCCTCGCTCCTGCTTGCGACCCATCATATTCTCTGCGCTGGTGGAGGTAGGTGTCACGTTACCTAGTGTGAAAGAATCAGATTCATAAGTTTTCTGATTCGATCGAGTCATGTGCATACCCCACTTAGTCCCAGCTATGAACATGATGATCAGACTGGCGGCGAATGCCATGAATTTACTCCACTTACTCATGGTTAGTATTCGTAATAACCGCGTGCTTCCAAATAATCCAAGACTCTGTTTATGGCGGTATTGAGTGACACGTTGCCACTGAAATACGTACTGAGGCGGGCTGATCCAGTAATCGTAGTGATATCAAGGTTTCCGTTTTTCGAATAATAATCAATCGCAGGATATAGTATAAACGAGCTAAGTCTGCCGTAACTGGTCAGACCGCGAAAAGGAAGCACCGTGCTAATGTCAACGGACTCCATGCCACCTGCGATATCATAACCACCGAGACCAAAGTAATCGTAATCCATACTGAAGCTTTCATCGATGTAATAAAATCGGCCACTCGCCGTTATCCAGGCATCGATCCTGCGGGCATCTACAACATACCCGCCACTGGTTTCGACGACGTAATAGCTAGTGTAGGTGGTGGTAGAGATGGCCGTGCGGATACTGGGAGTAAAGAGAGTCGATGCCCAACGGGTGGAACCTTGATAAGTTTGAACTTCAGCGTTAGCTGATGCGAGCGTGGCCAGCGCAATGGCTGTGGTTGCGATGATTGATTTCATATTCATGACCCCACTATGACGGTAATATCTCATGCCTATTCAAAAATGTTTTGGCATTTTTGGTTCGTGTTTGAATGAGTTTATTTTCAGTAAAAAAATGAATCAGAGAAACCTAGTCTGCTTAGGGCCCATTTTAAATCCGCACCCGTTAATCCATAATGAAATGCGAATGAATGAATGCTAGGAATTTCTTATGGCGAGCAGGTCATCAAGCCACCACAAACCCAGCGGCTTGTTCTGGCGTAAGCTCGATGTATTGCCATGGCAGGCCGTGGACGTTGAGGTCCGCCATGAAAGTGTCGGGATCATGTTGTTCCATATTCCAGACGCCGGTTTTATTCCAGCCGCCTTCTAACATTTGCTTCGCGCCTATCATCGCTGGGACGCCGGTGGTATAGGAAATGGCTTGAGAGCCGACTTCTGCGAAGCAGGCCTCGTGATCGCAGATGTTATAAACGTAGATGGCTTTCGGCTTGCCGTCTTTGATTCCAGTGATGACGTTGCCGATACAGGTTTTGCCTTTGGTGGTTTTACCGAGGTCGCCGGGGTTCGGGAGAACGGCTTTGAGAAACTGCAGCGGGACGATTTTTTGGCCTTGGTATTCGACTTCGTCAATGCGGGTCATGCCGACGTTTTGGAGAACTTCCAAATGTTTCAGGTAGTTTTGTGAAAACGACATCCAGAACTGCGCACGTTTGATCGTGGGAATGTGTTTGACGAGGGATTCGAGCTCCTCGTGATACATTCGGTAAATTTCGTAGGTGCCGACTTGTTGCGGGCAGGTGAACGGCTGGTGTTTCGACATCGGAGCGGTTTCGACAAATGTTCCGTTTTCCCAATGACGGCATTCCGCAGTGACTTCGCGGATGTTGATTTCTGGATTGAAATTAGTCGCGAACGCGCGGCCGTGATCGCCGCCGTTGACGTCGATGATATCTAGCGTGTGGATTTCATCGAAATGATGTTTCAGCGCCCATGCAGTGAAAACATTAGTCACACCCGGATCGAAACCGGAGCCGAGCAAAGCGGAGAGACCTGCTTTTTCAAATTTTTCCTGATACGCCCATTGCCAAGAGTATTCAAATTTAGCGACGTCGAGCGGTTCGTAGTTAGCGGTGTCGAGATAATCGATGCCGGCTTTCAAACAGGCATCCATGAGGTTGAGATCTTGATATGGGAGAGCGACGTTGATGAGCAAGACAGCGCCGGTTTTTTTGATGAGCGCGGCGGTTTCATCCGAGTTGTCAGCATCAACCTTTGCTGTGGCGATCGTTTTTCCGGTGCGTTGTTTGACAGATGCGGCGATTGCATCGCATTTCGAAACCGTGCGGGATGCGAGGGTGATTTCGCCAAACGTTTCGGGAAGCATAGCACATTTGTGAGCAACCACGCTGCCGACTCCGCCGGCGCCGATGATGAGAATATTTTTCATTTCAATGATGGGTAAATTTGGAACCAGAACGATGAGACGTATCGAGAGCTACCGGCGGCTAATTGGCAAGTATTTCAAAGTGGCGATTTGAGCAGAGTTCTTGTGCCACAAGGAGGGGCTGCATTCTGCTGCCCACTTTATAAAATCGGCGGCAGAATGCCGCCGCTCCTTGTACTCATCAAGGCATGAGATCGATGCCGAATTTCCTCAGGATAATCACCGTGAGCCAGAAAAATACTGTGGTGAGGGCGCAATTGACCGAGAGCGCGGTCCAGAATGACCAGCCGTGGCGCAGCATCCATGCAAGAATGAGAAACATCGGCAGAGTCGGCAGGACAAACCAGAAAGTCCCCTCGGCGTGACCCGCGATTTTTGAGGTCGATTGACCACCTTGCCACATCCAAATCATGGCTAGTAAGGAGGTGAGCGGTAGGGCGATAAGTAGGGCGGAGAGCTTGTCGCTAAAAAGCTGCACCTTATTTACCATCAGAATAATGACTGCGGTTAATAGCACTTTGACGACATCAATGAGCTTGAAGGACAGGATTTCGTACCAAGGTAGGTTGGACATGGCTAAAATCATCCGCCGCATTTCAGAAGCTTCAATATAAAATGCACGAAAGTTGACCGTGGGCAGCTTTTCGCTAAAGTGCCGCTATGAAAGCTGCAGAACTTGCCGAAAAAATCCTCGATGCCATGCTCGGTCACCTTGGAATTATGGCGCAAATCCAAATCCAAGAAACCGAAGAAGGTCCATGTTTGCAAATTTTCTCCTCAGAGAAAGAGTCGATCATTGGCGACCATGGGGATCGCCTCGATGACATCCAATATCTCGTTAACCGCATCCTTCGCCGCCAGATGCCAGATGCCGAACGGATCAAGGTAGACTGCGAGCATTTCCGCACCATGCAGGAAGATCAGCTCAATCAGGAAATCCGCGATCTCATCGAACTGGTGAAATCCCAAGGAAAACTCTACCGAGTACGCCCACTCAACGCTTATTACCGCCGCTTGGCATATAACGTGATTGCGGCAGATGAAGAAGTCTCGGCGAGTTCTCCTCCCGGCGACGACCGCCTCAAGCGAATTACGATTTCGCTCAAAAACAAATCCAACGCCCCTTCATGAAAACCTTCTTATTCGATTGCGGCTCACGCGATGCAGGCACCTCTCTCGGTTTGCTTTTCCTACGTGTCGGCACCGGCTTGTTGATGTTTTTCGGACATGGACTTGGGAAACTCCAAGGGTTCGCAGAAAAATCCAAAGGCTTTCCCGTTCCTGATTTTTTTCCACTGAAATACATGTCGTCGCCTTTTAGTTTGGGTGCCACGATCGCTGCGGAAGTCGGTTGCGCTGCTCTGATAGTTCTCGGCATAGCGACTCGCCCTGCAGCTTTCATTCTCGCGTTCACCATGACTGTCGCCGCTTTCAACATTCATGCGGATGGGCCTTGGTTCATGGCAGCTGGTGCTGGTGCAAAAGAACCCGCTCTGTTATTTCTCATTCCTTGCATCGCTCTTCTGCTCAGTGGTGCTGGCGCTTTCTCTGGAGATGCAATGATCCTCAAAGAACGCCGCCGTAGCTGGTAAATTCACATTCATCATTTTGGAAACCCATCGCTTAGTCATGCCCGGAGACCTGAATCATTACGGTTCACTGTTCGGCGGGCGCATGCTGGCATGGGTCGATGAAGCCGCATGGATCGCCGCTACCGCCGAGTTTCCTCACTGCCAACTCGTCACCATCGCGATGGACAAAGTCGAGTTTCGCCAAGGTGTTGGTGATGGTACGATTTTGAAAATCAACTGTTCGTTGGCGAAAAAAGGCACCACATCGCTCACCTACCAAGTCGTGGTGTCCGACGCGAAAAACTCTGCGAATATTCCCGTTTTCCAAACCCATGTAACCTTCGTTTCGGTGAACGACAACGGCGAGAAACGAGCCATCTGATTTCTCAAGATGATTCACACGCTTGATATTGTCCTGCCGCTGGAGAGCTCTGAAAATGAATCGGCGCGCAAAGAGGCGATAGCGAAAACGTTAGGAATTGATTCCTCACGTGTGCGTGGGATGCGTTTACGAAAACATTCTATCGATGCGCGTCAACGGCAGGTGAAAGTGCAGTTGCGTATTGAGTTCGCTGTGGATGAGGAATTACCTGATGAGCCGAAACCCGTTTGGTCAGCACCTGTGCTTTCTACCGATGCCAAACGAATACTCATCATCGGCGCGGGGCCGGCGGGCTTATTCGCCGCACTACGCTGCTTGGAGCTTGGTCAGAAACCCATTGTATTAGAACGTGGCAAGGACGCCTCTGCCCGTCGCTTTGATCTCGCACCCATTTTACGCGAGGGTCGTGTGATCGAAGATTCCAATTACTGCTTCGGTGAAGGCGGCGCAGGAACTTTTTCGGATGGCAAACTCTACACCCGCGCCACCAAACGCGGTCCGGTTGCTGAAGTCTATCGGGTGTTGGTCGCTCACGGAGCACCGGAAAAAATCCTTACCGACGCCCATCCGCACATCGGTTCCAATCTTTTACCCAACGTCGTCAAAGCCATACGCCAATCCATCATCGACCACGGCGGCGAGGTGCATTTCCAAGCGAAAGTGAACGATCTGTTGATCTCACAAAATAAAATCCACGGAGTTACAACCATCGATGGCCGTGAGTTCCTCGGCGATGCGACAATTCTCGCCACGGGGCACTCCGCGAGAGACATCTATCAGCTTCTGGCTAAAAAAGGTATTTTGATGGAGCACAAACCGTTCGCCATCGGTTTCCGGATAGAACACACGCAACCGTTTATTGACCGCCAGCAATATCACATTCCCGAAGGTCAACCTCGGCCTGACCTGCTGCCAGCGGCGCGTTACCGGCTCGCGACCAAGATCGAAGATCGCGGCGTGCATTCGTTTTGCATGTGCCCGGGTGGTTGGATTGTTCCGGCGGCGACCGCCGATGAACAAGTCGTCGTCAACGGTATGTCACTCTCCCGTCGCGATTCGCCATTTGCGAATTCTGGCTTGGTCACCACCATCGAACCAGAGGATGTCGCGAACCTCATTCCCCAGCACGGCATCATGGCGGGAATCGCGTTTCAGGAAAACATCGAACATTCCGCCAAACTTGCGGGAGGAAACCAAAAGTTAGGACAAGTCGCGCCTGCGCAACGGGCTGCCGATTATCTAACAGGAAAAATTTCATCGGATCTACCACAAACCTCGTACTTCCCAGGACTGAACTCCGCGCCACTGCACGAACTGCTTGCCAAACCCATAACCCGCCGCATCCGCCAAGGACTCCAGCTCTTCAATCGACAGATCCGCAACTATGCTTCGTCTGAAGCTTTGTTGCTGGGTTTCGAAACTCGGACCTCTTCTCCCCTGCGTATCCCACGCGAGCCAGATACTCTCGAACACCCAGAAATCTCCGGATTTTTCCCCTGTGGCGAAGGCGCAGGCTACGCTGGAGGAATTGTCTCCGCAGCACTAGATGGCCTCAAAGTCGCCGAGGCTGCCGCCGTGGTGAAAAGCACTCACATCTGATGTAAATTGAAATGAAAAAACCGGCGCTTAGGGTGAAGCGCCGGTTTTTTGATGAAGAGTTGAAGCCGGCCGGAGGCGCGGCTCTCCGGTTATTTTTTGTAGATGGTTTTGCCGGTGGAGCGAAGTTCGTCGCAGGCTTGTTTCATACGATCGCAGAGGCCTTGCTCGCCTTTTTTGAGGTAAGAACGCGGATCGTAATGTTTCTTGTTGCCGACTTCGCCATCAATTTTAAGGACCCCCTCGATGTTCGCACAGATGTGAGTGACGATAGGACGGGTGAAGGCGTATTGGGTATCGGTATCGATATTCATTTTGACGACACCGTAGTCGAGAGTCTCTTGGAGATCTTCGCTGGAGGTGCCGGAACCGCCGTGGAAAACGAGATCCATCTCTGCGGTTGGACCGTGTTTGTCGGTGACGGCTTTCTGACCATCTTTGAGGATGGATGGCTTGAGTTTCACTGCGCCGGGTTTGTAAGCGCCGTGGACGTTTCCGAAAGTTGCGGCAAACATAAAACGGCCGATGCCACTGAGAGCCTCATACACTTCGAGCATGTCCTCGGGAGTGGTGTAGAGCTTTTCGATAGGGAGACCTGAGGTATCGTGGCCGTCTTCCTCACCACCGACACAACCCGCTTCGACTTCGAGAATGATGCCGAGTTCGGCGCACTCTTTGAGGAGATCTATGGAAATTTTCAGGTTCTCTTTCAGATCGACGACCGAGCCATCGAACATGTGGGATTGGAAAAGCGGGCCTTTGCCAGCGGCGATGCGCTCGCGTGAGGCTTGGAGAAGAGGCTTGAGGAAACCTTCGACTTTTTCCGGATGGCAGTGATCGGTGTGAAGCGCGATGAGGACATCGTGTTTTTCCGCGAGAAGATAGCAGGCCTCAGCAAGAATAATCGCACCGAAGGCTGCGTCTTTCACGGCCATGCCGGAAGCGAACTCGCCGCCACCGGTCGAAACCTGGATGATGCCGTCGGATTTCGACTCGGAAAAAGCTTTGAGCGCACCGTTGATCGTGGTGAGTGATGTGACGTTGATGGCCGGGTAGGCGTATCCGCCTTTCTGGGCGGCATCAAGCATGGCGGCGTATTGGGCTGGAGTTGCGATAGGCATAACGGGTGGTTGGGTAGCCCAAACCATGCCAAGGGGCAAGATAAACTAAGGGTCAAAGGTCTCAAAGTCGAAAGTCTAAGCCAGAATCGCTGGGGCGATTGTATAATGACCTTCGACCTTCAGACGTTAAGACTTTCGATTCTTTGATTGAAATTTGAAATTTGAGATTTGAAACTTCAAAACTCAGCGACATACTGCCGCCTCACGCCAAAGTTAGGTCCCGTGGTCCAATGGATAGGACGATGGTCTCCGAAGCCGTAGTTTCAGGTTCGATTCCTGACGGGACCACTTGGGGGCGTGGTTATTTTTTTGCCTACGGCTTCTTACGCTGAGGTCCTCCTGAAGAGTAAAGGGGTTGGGGGTTTTCCACTTTTCCAGCTGGACGAGAACCAGGGCCATTGGGTTTGCCGATTTCAGCTTTCATTTTTTCAGTGAGGGCGGTGAGTTTTGCGACGATTTCCGGATGCTCCACGGCGACGTTGGTTTGCTCTCCGATTTCCGTATCGAGGTTGTAGAGGCGTGGCTCGGGGCCCTCTGCATCGGGCTTGATCGGACGACCCATGGTTTCATTTTGCGGAGCGATGGCGAGCTTCCATGATCCTTGGCGGACGGCTTGAAGATTGTATCCAGAAAAATAGTAATGAGCCTCGCGAGGTGAAGTTTGGGATTTTCCGAACAAGAGTGATGAAATGTCACGGCCGTCGATAACAGGTTGTTCGGGAACCTTTACGCCGGCAACAGCGAGAGCTGTTGGGAGGAGATCAATCGTTCCTGCAACAGCATCGACTGCAGAGCTGGGTGCAATTTTTCCTGGCCACCAAGCGAGAGTCGGGACGCGGACGCCGCCTTCCCAAGTGCTGCCTTTGCCACCGCGAAGAGGACCGGCACTGCCGCTGTCTTTTTCTTTGATCAGCCATGGGCCGTTGTCGCTGGTGAAAATCACGAGGGTGTTTTCGGCGAGTTTGAGATCGCGCAAGGTATCGAGAATGCGGCCGGTGCTCCAATCGACTTCTTCGATCCAGTCCCCCAACCTGCCGTTCTGGGATTTTCCCTGAAAAGCTTTTCCTGGATAAATGGGGGTGTGGATCGCGGTATGCGGCAGGTAGAGAAAAAAAGGTTTCTTTTTATTGTTAGAAATGAAATTGATCGCTTCATCGGTGTAGCGCTCGACGATATGGGATTGTTCTTCATCGGATAGAAGTTCGAGAACTTTATCGTCGCGCAGCAGCGGAGTAACACGGAGTCCGGATTCCGTGGAGGTGCGCTGCATGTCATTAGAGTAAGGAATACCGAAGTAGTGATCGAAGCCTTGTTTGGTGGGGAGAAATTGAGGTTGATCGCCGACGTGCCATTTGCCGATGCACATCGTTGAGTAGCCAATTTTTTTAAGATGATCCGCGATGGTCATTTCATCCGGATTCAAGCCATCCGGACTGGCAGGCATGTAGACCGCCGGCACATTGATACGCGCGCCGTAACAACCTGTTAGAAGTTGGGCGCGTGAAACAGAACAAACAGGCGCGGCGTAGAACGAGGTGAGCTTCATCCCCTCTTTCGCCATGCGATCGAGGTGCGGAGTTTTTTGTTGAGTGGCGCCGAACGGACCAATATCGCCGTATCCCATGTCATCGATAAAAATGATGACAATGTTAGGAGGATTTTGAGCTGCCTGCGCAACTCCAAGAACTAGGGAAAATAACCAAGGGAGGAGGAGAAATTTCATGGTGTTGAAACAAGATGAGTCAATCAACGATCCAGATCCAGACCGTCAAAGGTGGGGATAGGGGCGGTTTCTGGCTTGTGGATTTTGAGGAGAACTTTGCCGGCACGAGCTTGGAGTTCTTTCCACACGGTGTATTTGTCATCCTTGTCCATGTGTGCTTTGATGCCGCCGCGGAGATGGGAGACCTCGATGTATTCGATAAGTTGGCGCAATGTTTCCGCAGCGATCTTGGCATCAGCCGGGCTGAGTTTATCCATGCCCTCGGCATTGGCGACAATGCTATTGGCTGCAGATCCAACACCTTTTTCCAAGCAGAACATGAGGGCACGTAATGCACGGGCTTCATGAATCGTTCCGAGAAGTTGAACGATACGAGGTTCGAGAGTAAGCTTGAGCATGGCTTCCGCAAAGTCCATCTGCTGTGCGGCGGTGATATCACCATATCCCTTTGGTCCGATGACCATGCGGCGGTCACCATAGACACCCACGATCGCGGCGCGTTTGGGGTTCTTGGCGGCAATTTCCAGCATCACCTTGTCTGCTTCACGGGAAGGCGAATAGGAGAGAGCGAACATGACTCGGGCAAATTCCTTGGGATCTTCCGTGGCCGCCACCTGACGCAGAACCTCGATGGATTTTGCATCACCGATGCGGGCCAAGAGATAGTAAACGCTATCGAGAAGCATGGTTGAAGCGCCGGACTTCATGGCAATGAGACGGTCACGGATGCGACCGGCGGTTGAAACATCTCCCGTGCGAGACAGGAGCGCATCTTCGCAGGCGTGACATTCTTCCAAGGATTCTGCGGTTTGGAGGAATTTGAGGATCTCCTCGGTGACAGCACCACCGCCGAGAGCGGATACCGTACCAATCGCAGCTGCGCGAACCGATGAAGATTCGTGCTTCATCGCTTGCTTCGCGGTATCAAGCCCGCCTTTTGCTTCACTGATGGTTAGCATTTGAAGGAAACCTGTCTTGGACGAAGTATGGGTCGTCTCTGTAAACAATTTGGTGATCTGTGCAGCTGGCATGCCTTTGACAAGATTCGCAGCAACGCGGCGGGAATGCTCATTCAAACGCCAGTATTCATGACCCAGATATGGCAGAAGGTCATTCACTGCTTCTGGACCGCTTAGTTCAACCAGCTGATCCATCGCAGCGATTTGACGGAACGTTTGCATACTCTTTGGATCCGCTAAAGCATTGCGGCACAACTTCATCTTAGCACCCGCGCCATCTAGAGCATTCAACTCAGCTTGAAAGTTTTTGCGAACATCGTCTGCGATACTTGGCAGAGTTGCTGGCGTCTTGTTCGCCTCTATAGCCTTCAAAACCTTACTGAGCGGCGTGGACACTGACTTCCAGCCGGTGGTTTCATCCTTGATCGTGATCGTCTCAGACGGACTATCGATGAGAATGGTTTTGAGCTCATCCGCGTAATCGGCAAAAACGCCCGGTTGTTTAAAAACAACATCGGGATTCACCATGGGATCCTTGAAGCCGGAAGCCGCGCGTATATGACGTGGGATATTCGCTTTTTGCCCGAGACGATAGGCATTGGTTTGCACGCCCTCGAGGTAACCGAACTTGCCGAGCATGGCTTGAGCAGCCGCGCTTCTTGCTCCAAACATCTGGTCATAGACCTGTTCCTCCTCTGCGATGTAGGTGAGTGGTCCCGCCAAACGGATGACGGTATCCTTATCCCAAGTCTTAACCTTGGATTGCACCAATGGCCCACCACCGGTTTCTTCCAAGATGAGTTTGGTAAGTGCCTGTTCGACAAGTTTATCATAAAAGCCTGCTTTAAACGGATTATCGGAGATTGCGGATTTCACCTTGGAGCTGAACAAATTGGATTGAACTGAGTTACGCACACTGTTCGGGGCTTCCGTGTGCTGTTCCGCCACCGTCGTTTTGAGAATCGCAAGTTGCGACTCCTTATCATCGCCCGCCTTGGAAACCAATTCAATCGCGGTGATCCGAACGAAGTCCTTTGGATCGTCAAGCATTGGTACAATCTTGGAAAGATTCGAGAGCATTACATCGTTCCCGCAAGCATCGAGAGAGCGCAATGCACCATGACGAAAGCGTGCATTTTCATGAGTCAAAAGCGCGACGAGACGTGGTAGGATTGCGGCTTCACCAGCTTTGAAGCGCTTGGCCAACTCAGCAGCCACAGCGACGCGGGTCTTTGGCATGAATATATCTAACAGATCAAAGAGTTCATCGGTGGATCTTTCCAGCCAAGGCTTGCCAGCGATGTTCTTCAGGTGATCGTTATTAAATTGGCCGTAGGCGCTGGCGAGAAGTTGTTTCATTTCCCGCTCGTTGAGAAAGAGGCTTTCATCGGCGTCCTTGCCGCTGATGAGGGTTTGTTTGTGGATGACGACCTGGTTGAAAACTTCCGTGGCTGTGGGGTCGCGCAGAGTGCCGTATTTTTCGGTCGGAGAATGATAGATAAAGCTGCCGTCATACATGCGGCAAAGGGTGCGGCGCCAACGCATGTTGCGTTCGGCCATGGTACGGACTTCCGGACCACAAATAGTGGCACCCCAACTGGACCACTGAGTGTGGTAGTCATGGGCATGGCCTCCGCGGGGTGTGAAGGAGGCGTGAGCGGACATCATGGCGAAGTATTTCGCGCTGTAGTCATCGCCGATGAGTTTCATGGCAAAGGCGGTGCCGGCGTTTTTGCCATTGCTGTCATCCGTGCCAGCGGCTCCATGGTCACCGTAGGGAATCGCGCCTTGGTCGACGAAAGAACCGAAGAATCTGTGAGCGCGTGACACAGCGAGATCGATTTCAGGATCTTTGATGCCGAGTTTTTGAGCGAGGGCGACAAGGAAGAAGCAGCGATTTCCGGCGGCGTTGAGGGCACCGTATCCGGGATTCATTTCGTGCAGCTTACCACCATTGAAAGATGGGTAGGCGAAGGTGTGACCCCATGTCCCAGCCTTGCTCTGACCCATGGCGGCTTCGATGGCATACTTACGCAGGGCAGGAAGCACGTAGTCGTCGCCTGTGGCATCGTAATACAACGCGCACTGGAGACCGATGAACCCATGATGCCAAGTTTGGTAGCCTTTGTAACCTTTGTAATCCGGCTCAAACATTTCCCCAATAGGCTGGGTTGGCGGCTGCCAGGGGCAGTTTTTACTACGCACCCATTCGTGAACAAGCTTGCGATGTTCGGGTTTTCCGGAAGCGACAAGCGCCATTGCTTCGATGATGCCGCCTTTGCCGGAACCGGGCTTTTTAGGGTCTACGACGAAGCGTGATTCTAACACTTTCCATGCGTCTTCAAGAATTTGCTTTGTTTTGGGACAATCGTAAGGAGCTGAGTCAGAGTAAGCTGGGAAAACCCGGACTTTTAATTCCACATCCAAAGTCGAGCCATCGATGGGAAACTTATCGAGATCCATGTTTTTGACCTCTTCCTTGCGTGCTGCCTCGGGTTTCCAGTCAAATAACGAATTATCGTTATCCACCTGATTGATCAATGCATCGATGTCCGTTCCGGAAATGTTCTTAGCGCCAGTTCGGGCGGCGTAATTTTTATCCCGCCAAACTTGGAAGACCATTTTGCCAGCGTTTTCCTCTTTTTCGGCATCGATGATCGCATTGCCGATCGTAATGCCGAGATTTCCACCAACTTGGAATTTCGCGCTATTGATACCGGTAATCACATCACCGGGCAAAAATTTTCCATCCGCAGGAGATCCTTTGACGGCGCCTGTCACCAACAATTGATCGCCAACAGCCTTCCCAGACATGATGCATGAAATGCCAGTGGGACCGAGTGTCCAAATGAATGGCTTATCTTTACCAGGGGGCAGGGATTCACCTTTCGTGAGATCCGGAAGATTCTTTGGACGCTCGAGTTTTATCTCTTCTTCGCCACCATTTTCAATAGCCTTGCGTTGTTCGTCAGTAACTTCGCGCTCGTCAGCAAATGCGAGAAAAGTTAGAGAAAAAAGAATGATAATAGATTTCATGAGATGGATTTGTTACAGATGAAAAGTGAGAATCCTGCAGGGCGAGCGAGACTCTCGAAAGCTGCGATGTCGTCTTCGTGCAATTCCTGATCAATGTCCCAGATTAGGTAGACATTGAATTTGGAACGCGCGCGGGCGACGCGGCGTTGTTCGAGCTGGAAGTAAATGGAGCCAAAAAGTTGATTGATGCGATCGAGGGAATCGACAGTGAAACAACTACGACCGTACCAAAGTGACTCAAAGATGAGCTCATCGGAAATGCGGTCGCTATCGACATAAAATAGATCGATGTTTTTAGTGGATTTCCCTAAGCGAGGTAGCGAGTTCGGTAATGCGCTGGAGTCTTTGGTGAAGTGGATGAAGACATCGCCGCTACGGGCAAGCCATGCGAGTTCTTGTTCGATAGAGCGGCGCGGCGGATTGGGGCGGTGAAAGCTGGCGGGCATGGGGGTGAATGCGTTTCTCCATGCCGCAGGGAGAGGAAGTGGGTAGAGTGCACGAGAATAAAAGTTGGCACGTGTGAGATAATCGACGATGAAAATGATGATACCTAACAGAATAGCGTAGAATGAGGCATTCAAGTTAAGATGATCAAGACGACCAGCGAGTTCTTTATGCGGCTCCGACATGAAAATGGGCGGCCGGGTATCTTCGATAGGGATTGCATCTGATTTCAATCCGGAAATGGCTTCTTTGCCGCCAAGTTCATCATCAAGATCGCCACTTTCTTGTTCCGATTCGCCCCGCTTTTTTTTCTTACCCTTCCATGCGGGCTCGGAGGATTCATCGATGCTATCGAGGTATTTTTTATCCGCATCCTCCATACCGGCTTTGTCAATGAAGTCATCGTCTCCGTCTTCGGCGAAGCGGATATCGGCAACTTCACCGCCACGTGCTTGTTCGACGGCTTTGCGTTTTGCAGCTACGATATCGAGTTGGTTGACGTTTTGCTCGGCTTGTTTGACCTGGATGCGCTCGACGTGGGTGGCGGAGTTGAGTTTAGCGAGGGCAAACGAGGCGAGGGCGAGAGCAAGAGTCAACCAACACGGTAGGGAAAAGCGACGACGAAGCAGCCAAAGCACTGGCACAGCCAGCCATAGCAACACGCTGAGATAGCCGAGAATACTGAAGGAGTTAGGATTCATTTTTTCGCTTTAGAAACCGCGTCGTTCCACTGGTTGAAGGAGTAATAGACAAGGTTGATACCGAGGTTCATCGCGGCGTCGCGCATTTCAGGAGTGACGTCGGTGTAGCCTTGAGATTTCCATGCGCCGTTCATGTCGCCTGGGTGATAGAAGGCGATCCAGCGACCTTCATGTTTGATCCCAAGTGCGCGTGTGCCGCCAAGGCGCCAGAATGGTGGAGCTCCGTCTGGGAAGGTGTAGGGCACCTGATACAGCATATCATCATCTGCGATGTCGATAAGCGGCTTGTCCGGGAAAACCGAGCGAATGAATGGCATGAACGTGTTGTGGAACTGAACGCTGCCTGCATCGGCAATGAGCATGCCGCCGTTGAGGCAATAGTCGCGGAGGATTTTTTTATCGGCAGTGCTGACGTCACCCATGTTGCCATTTCCTGTTAGGAACACAAAAGGAGGGAAGCCGTCTTTGGGATATTTTTTCAGGAGAGCGATGGAATGGCTCTCTCCCTTATTGGCGATTTTCTTGAAGCCGGTGGCTTCGGAAAAAGCGCGGAGGAAATTGATATCTGCATTGGATTCATCCATGCCGTCGTCCCAGCCCGCGCCGCTGTGCTCGAGGCGGATGAAGCGGATCTTGTATTTATCCATGCCTTCCGGCCAACCGCCATCCTTGCCTCCACCTTTGCCCATTTTTCCGGCCTTCGCATTGTTCGCTGCATAAGTGGCTTGGGTTTGTTCTTCCATTTGTTCGTCGACCTGTGAGTCGTCGAGATCTGGGATTTCGTAGAGAATAGCCGAGTTTGGTCGGAGGCTGAGAGTTTGTTTCTTTTTCTTTTTCGGCTTAGTCATTTTGACCATGGCAACGACCGGGTTGCCACTGCCTTTGGGGACTTTGTAGGCTTCCACGCAACCGCCGAGGCTCATGATCCATGGAATCATAACGAGAATGAAGATGTGAGTGAATGCACTGAAATAGAGACTACGGCGATTGCGAGGATCTCGGCCGTGGGTGCGGATGTCCTCGAGCACGCGGTCACCGACCATGGGAATACCTTTTTCGCGAGTGAAAGCGGCGTAGACCGAGCGACTACGGAGCATGACGTGGGTCCATGCGGCGAACACAGCCGTGCCGAGAGCTGGCCATGCGACACTCCACCACAAAAGGATAGTGGTGGCCTTATCCTGAGGCTTACCATCCATCTCGATACCGTTATGGAGAATGGAAAAACATGCTTGCCATGTGACCCAAAGATAGAAACCGACTACGAGATAAACAGCCAAGAGAGGAAGGCGGAGAATGTGCCAAGTGATGCGGTTGCGGAAAAAACCCGCAACTCCGGTAGCCGCGCAAAGAATACCTACGAGGCCGAAGAGTTGGAATGCGAGTTTGAGCGCAGAATGCGTATGATTTTTTGAAAACAGAATATCGATTTCCGCATGGCTCGATAAAAAGGCGGCGAGCCCAGTAGGTAGCCAGTTGTAAGCGGCGGCGGCGAGAACCGCGATGGATGCAACAGCAATCGTTACCACGCGCGCCTTGAGAGGAGACGGATTCGTTGGAATCTCGTCCACTGTCACGGTAGGGACGGCGGTATACTTGTTGCGAATCATGCGAATTAGTTAGGAAATTTGAAAAAGTGCGTTCTTTGGCTTATTTTTTAAACAGATCCTCTTCGTTCGCTTCCTCGACAGGAATGGATGGCACCTTAGGGCCGTCTTCTTTCGCTTCGATTTGCTTTTCGATAGCCGACTTAGGTTTCTCGATTTCCTCAGGTTGAGTGGTTTCAGGAGTTGTAGGTTCCACTTTAGGATCTGGGGCTTCTTCTTTAGGTGCGGCTGGAGCAGCGCCACCAGCAATGCGTGAGCTGAGATCCTGCGGTTTTATTCCGTGCTTGGTTGCAATTTCGCGTAAAGAGTCCGTAGCTTCGCGAGCGGCAACTTCGATGCGATCTTTCTCGCTGAGCTTGGAGTCGGATTTCCCAATGATTGATTTCATCAGATAGGGAACACTAGTGGCACCGATGACGACGACGTGAACGATCACCGTAAAAAGGATGACTGACTTGAAGCTACGGCCACGGAAGGACTGCAGTAATTGGTCGGGGCTAATTTCTTGATTTTGAGTGGACATGATGGTGGGTGAATTAGATTTATTATTCGGTTTCGCCTACGGCTTCGATGATGCCGCCAGCTTCGGCGATGGCTTGGAGGACGGGTTGAAAGACTTCTCTGGGTTGTGATTTATCGCACTTGAATTGAACGTGACGTTGATCATCCGTAACGGATTTGGTGAGTAGAGCGCGGACACCCCATTCAACGTCCTTGGCGCTATCGACTCGGTTATTGTCGAAATAGATTTCGCCATTTTCATCGAGAACGACATAGGCGACGACCGATATTTTGTTCTTTTTGACGCTCTCGGAAGTCGGGAGTTTGACTGGCAAACTGGAGTTGTCTTTAATGGACTCACTACAGACGAGGAAGAAAATGATCAGCAAGAACGCGATATCGCCCATACTCGCAACGGGTATGGGGATTGTTTTACGTTTCTTCTTTTTACGGCGTTTCATGGGTTATTCGTCTTCGACGATGGCAACCACACCGCCGTTAGCGCTGATGGAAGCTAATACTTCGAAATAGTTTTGATAAGGAGTGCCCTTGGCTGCCTCTAACATGATAACCCGCTTTTCACCGTCTTGGCTGGGTAGATCGAGGGCCGCCAAGCGTTCATTGAGTTCCTTCATCTTTACTGGCTTATCGCTGAAAAATATTTCTCCTCCTCGTAAATTGATAATGGGGGTTTTCTCTGATTTTGCCTGTGTGGATTTCTCACCAGCAGGAAGATCCGCTGTGATCGACTTCACTTTAACAAGCGTAGTCGCTACCATGAAGTAGATAATGAGAAGGAACGCGATATCCGAAAACGAATCTACGGGAATATCACTGGAGCGGCGTTTTTTCACTTGTTTTGAGCTTTATGACTTTAGTGATTGGTGAGTATGAATTCTACCAATTCGCAGGAACTT
>CAMCYT010000020.1 GCA_945885485.1 Prosthecobacter debontii | reverse complement strand
TGCCCATCGCATCACCGACGAGGATGGAGCCATCAGCGACGGCGGCTTCTGCAGAACCGGGGGATTCGAGTTGGAAAGTCCACTCGATCGCCGGGGCTTTGGGCATGGCTGCTGCCACTCGCCCTTGGAGTGATGAGCTGCCGCGGGTGATCGGCCAATCGGTCAATTCGGGAGGAGCGGTTGTTATTTGCTCCGCCCGACTCACAGGCTGCGGTTTATCACAGGCTGTTAGAAACAGAAACGGTAGGGCGGTGAGTAGCCGGTTCATGGGATAGTGCTGGTGAGGTGTGGAAGAGAACCACGGATGAACGCGGATGGACACTGATCTTGGGTTATGATTTTCAGGATGAAGGAGTGAGGGCGGCTTGGTAGAGGGTGGTGATGGTGGCACAGTCGAGAGGAACCGGATTGAAGCGACCGGTCCATTGAAGTGTGGCGGCTTCAGCGAGTTCCGATACGGCGGCGATGGGAATTTCTGGTTTTGTTAGATTGGCGAGCTTGATGGTTTTTTCAAGCCAATCGATGAGCGGCGAATCGAGGTCGCGGGCGAGATTCTGATAGATCAGGGCGATGTCCGGGGCGTTGTGGTTGAGGCGGACCACGTGTGGAAGCATCATCGTGACGGCGAGGCCGTGAGGGACATTGAAACGGGCGGTGAGTGGATTGGCGGTGGCGTGGGCGGCACCGAGCATGCTGTTCTCGATGGCAGATCCTGCGAGGGCGGCGCCGAATAGCATATGGCCGCGGGTTTCGAGGTCGGCGGTGCCGGTGAGGACATTGCGAATGGATGAGGCGATAAGGCGGAAGGCTTCACTGGAGTAATTGGAGGAGATAGTATTGCGCTTGGTGCAGACAACGGATTCGAGGGCGTGAGAGAGAGCGTCAAGGGCTGTTAGAGTAGCGACGTTCAGAGGCTGGGAGGCGGTGAGTTCTGGATCCAAGATGGCGGTGTGGGCGAGAGCTTTCGGGTCTCCGCAGGCCATTTTCTCGTGGGTGCCGTCGCGTGAGACGATGGCATAGGATTGGCATTCGGAGCCAGTGCCGGCTGTGGTCGGGATGGCGATGAAGGGAAGCATCGCGTTCTTGGCGAGGCCGTATCCCATGTAATCGGCCATGCGGCCGGGGTTGTGGAGAAGGAAGTTACAGCCCTTTGCCGTATCCATGCTGGAGCCGCCGCCAAGGCCGATGAGCGCGTCGGGCTGAATCGATTGCGCGAAGTCTCGGCAGGCTTCGATGTCGGCCTCTGTGGGGTTGATTCGGGAGTCTTGATAAACGGTGGATCGGATACCAGCAGCTGTTAGATAGTTGGCGGTTCGTTCCACATGACCGGCGGCGATGATGCCGGGATCGGTGACGATGAGGGCGTGACTGACGCCGAGGGAGGTGAGGCATTCCGGGAGATCCGCAAGACGTCCCGGGCCGAAGATTACTCGGGGGCTGGGATGGACGTCGGAGGAGTGCATGGGGTTTGGTGGAGAATGAAGAGGAACCACGGATGAACGCGGATGAACGCGGATGAACACGGATGATGGATGGGAAATTAGGATTTAGGGTATTGATTGATTATGCGTTTCCACTCGAGACGACTGCGTTTGAAGTTAATGATTAGACCAACCGGGTGACCGGTGATCTTCAGATAGTTAAGCATTTGGCCAATTTCGTGATCGGTGATACGATCAACTACTTTCGTGTCCACGACGACAAGATTGTGGACGATGAGGTCAGGAATATACTCCCCAACTTTTTGCTGTTTATAGATAACGTCGTAGCGGGGCTGCTGTTCCCATGGCATATGGCACAACGTGAACTCGACGCATAGTGCGTTCTCATAGGGCTTTTCCAGTAGTCCGTGCCCGAGAGTATTGATGATTTCAAACGCACAATTCAGAATCTCACTCGTTTCCTTTTCGTAATGGAGATGGGCTTCCTTTTGACCGATATCGTTCATCATTAATTAGTGGGGTCAGAAATTTTTTGATCCGTGTGTATCGGTGTTCATCCGTGGTTCGAATTTCTGAGTCATCAGCTAACCGCCACATTTCCTTGAATGGCGCGGCGGTGGTAGAGGAACTCGAAGAGGTTGCCTTCGTGCGGTTGTTCCCATTGAACGCGGTTGGTTGGGAATGTGCCGAGGTTGAGGCGTTCGATATCGGGGCTGAGGAGGAGTTGCTCGATAAAATGTGGGTCTTCGGTGAATGCCGAGACGACGAGGGTTTGGCCGATGTTAGAGAGCATTTCGGATTGAGGAATTTCCACGATGCTGGCGTAGGGAAACATGAACTCGGTGTTGGCGAGCGCGTGATCTTTTTCGTAACAGGAAATGAGTGTGGGCTGAAGGTAGGTTTGATCGAAGGCGTCGACTTTGCGTGGAGTGCCGCGATGAAGGGCCGTCACATCGGTGGCGCCGGAATCCTTGAGGTGGGCGGAGATGAGATCGTCGATGCCGTCGGCTAGCGCGGGATTGGCGAAACCACAAAGAATGGCGTTCGGATGGTCGCGTGGATGAGGCTGGATTTTCGCGAGTTCAGCGGCGAGGGCGTTGGCGAGTTCGTCGCGGTGGCTTGGGACGAGAATGGCGGAGGTGTTGATGCAGGAACGGCCGCCGTTGGCGGAGATGGATTGCACGATGACGTCGAGAAACTCGGGCCAGCGGTGGATCATGTCCTCGCCGATGAGAATTTTCGAGCGTCCAGTGCCGTGGACTTGGATCGATGGGAAGGCGGAGTATTTTTTCACCGTGACATCAGAACCGAATGAAATGCCGCGGCCGCAGGTTGTTAGAAGAGTGTCGCCACCTTCGTGAGTGGTCGGGTAGTAGCCGAAGGCTTCTTTCGGGAATCCCGCTTGGATCATCGCCTGCACGATGCGGAGAGGTGTGAATGGATCCTCGCGGCCGGGTTTGAGAAGGACGGGAATTTTCATCACCGGGGCGGGAATCCAGAGTGAATTCACAGCGGGGGCGTTGGAGGGAAGGGAAACGCCGAGGGATGAAGTGGTGGGGAAATAATTGATGATGAGATCATCGATGCGAGTGATGCCTTTATCGAAAATGTTCAGCGGCATGTTGCGGGTGAGTCCGGCGATGATCGTGCGGACTTGCGACATCGCGGCATGGATTTTCCCCATGTTCATGCGGACGAGAGTGTGAGGAAGGCGAGTCAGTGCGGACAGTGACTCGACATATTGTTGGGGCGACTGAACGGCATCGCCGCAGGGCAGATCCGCATGGAGAAAGAGTTCTGCAGCCTGCTCGCAATAGGTGGCGAGAGTGTCCGCCGGAATCGCGTCGAGTGCGGACTTGGACTTGGAAATTTGGAGAAGATCGCGTCGGATGAGGCCGGGATTGGCGGTGTGAGTCGTCAGCGTTTCAGAGCCAAGGTCGAGTTCGACCAAGTCATGGGATGTGTATTCACGGCCGAGGCGGAGGATGGGGATGTTCATGGGAGAAAGTGTGAAGTGCCGAGTGATTTGAGGCGAAGTTAGTAGAGCTTTGCGCCTCTATGTCGCTTTGCTCCATTGTGGTCAGTGGAAGAATTGTTAATCAGTACACCCCCTCGATCACTGTCTTGGTTCCGGATTGGAAGGGCCTGACATCACCGACGCCGTCCCATGGAAATTCATCGCAAGGGCCGCGGCGGATGGCTTCGTCGCGTTCGAGGAAGCGGGGCATGAAAAACTCGTTGGTCATGGTGGTGAGTTCAACGCGGCCGTATTCGCCGTAAGGCATGAGTTCGGACGGGGATTCGGGATTGACGATGCGCAGCACAGCGCGGGGTTGTGGGGCGTGATAGGTGAGGGAAAATTCGCCGGGCGCACGTTTTTTACTGATGGCGAGACCCATCAGGGTATTGCCGTAGGTGGGCGCGAAATTGATTTTTCCTTCAAGCACTTCCTCTTCGATGAAGCGGACGTATTGCGGTGTCATGGTGGTGCCGCCGGCGAAGACGCCGCGGATGCCGGCATCGACGAGCGACATGCGTTCGGCCAGGCTTTCTAACAATTTAGGAGTGGTGAACAAACAACCAATATCGCGGTGGCGAATGATGGTGGCGGCTTGGTCGATGACGTGTTCCTGATAGAGTTTGGCCATCCGCATTTCTCCCATACCGATGAGGCGTTTCACCCAACGCGGATCGAGATCGATGAAGTAACAGGCACCGCCACGGATGTTGGCGAGGTGCTCGATGGCGAGGCGCAGGCGGCGCGGACCGGTGGGTCCGACCATGAGCCAGTTGGCACCTTGAGGGAAAAAGTCAGGGCCGTAGTGTTCGGAGAATTCGGTGTAGTCGGTTTGATAGTCATCCCATCCAATACGCTGTTTCGGCATGCCGGTGGTGCCGCCGGTTTCGAAGATGTTGTAGGGACGATTGCCGTAGGCTTTCGGTATGAAACGGGCGGGATCTTCCTTGCGCAGAACCTCGTCATCGAAGGGCTCGAATCGTTGGATATCGGCGAAGCAGGTGATGTCTTTGAGCGGGTCGAAGCCAAGGCTCGGCACTTGTTCGAGCCAGTAAGGGCAGCCGGTTTCTGGGGAGAAATGCCACTTCACCATTTCGCGGGTGTGGGCGTCTAGGGCTTCGGTTGCTGCGGCGGGAGTAAGCGTGGATGACATGATGAGCGATGATTAACGGATACCGAGAGATCGGGTGTTGGCAAGGTGTTTAGTTGAAAGCTTTAGGATCGATCTCTAACTGCTTGAGAGCGGCCACATCGAATTGGTCTTTTTCTCTAACCGATCCGCCTTTGAGCCGGATCAATGCCGCCTTGGAGGCGTATGCAATTTCATAGCCTTGAAGAGAGAGAATAGAAGCGTCCATTTTCAGATCTTGATAACGGAGTCCTGACATGCGGGTAAAAACATCGATTTGGCTGAGTTCGGTTTCTTCAACGATTCGAATAGCCCCTTCCTCATCGGTAAAATCTTCTAGGGAGAGTTCACGGGCGAAGCCTTCCCCATAGTCGGCAAGCGAATCGAGGAAGCGCTGGATATTAGCAGGCGAGGGTTCGATTAAAATATCGACATTTTCCGTCAGGCGGACGTAACCGTGCAAGGTGACAGCTACGCCACCCACAACAACAAATCCCACGCCAGCTTCAGCGAGGATGACCAACAGTTTTTCGAACGTGGGTTCCATCATTTTTGGGTGGGTTCCATTTTCCGCCGAGAAGCCAGCGTGCGTTTTTTCTAAGAGCTTCCAGGCGAACCAGAGGAGGCAGAACGGCAAGAGTGCCGCCGACTCGTCGTTTTACAGGTTCTCGAAGGTCTTCATTCATGAGAAAAGCATAGAATGTGTGAGAATTAATGTCGAACGAGATCTTCAGGTGAAGAATTTCCGCAAGGTGGTGTCGGAGGGTTTTGCGGTGAAGAGGGAAACTCCGACCAGCGTGATGGCGGACGCGGCGATGATCAGGGTAACGGGCATCATGCCGGCGATGAGTGTGGAGTGGGTGGCGCCGGGCAGTTTTTCGGCAAAGACATCGCTATAAAAAAGAATGCCCCACGTGATGATGGTGACAACGATACAAGAAATGGCTCCGGCTCGGGTGGCTCCCTTCCAGTAAACGGCGGCGACGACGAGCGGGAAAAGTCCCGCGAAGCCGCTGAAACACCACACGCCCAATGCGAAAACTTGTGCAGTATCCATCAGCACGACTGAGAGAGCATAAGTCACGCCAGCGATGAGCAGGATGAAGCCCCGGGCGACCCAGACTTTTTGGGAGTCGGTCAGGCGATTGGGGCCGAGCTTTTGAACGACGATGTCATTGGTGAACATCGTGCCGAGGCACATGAACTGCGAGTCCAGGCTGGACATGGCGGCGAGGACTCCTGCTGCGACGAGTCCGGAGAGGATAGGTGACTTGACGAGGCCTTCGACCATGCGTCCGAGCACCCCGTTCGTGCTCTGTCCGGGACCAAGCGGACCGAACTCGGCTGCGGCCCAGATACCGATGAGGATGCAGGGCAGCCAGACGATGAGGATGAAAATCGGAAAGGCGACCACTGTGAGTTTGAAAGTTTTCGCGCTTTTGGCGGTGAGCCAATGTTGGAAAAGGTGGGGAAACATGCCGACCGATAGCGGGATGAAGCAGTAGGTGAGAAATTTCCCATGACCCATCATGTCTTCGCGGGCGGCGCGGGGCCTGGCGAAATCGCTGTCGAGCACCGCCTGGCTAGCAGCGGCGAGGCCTCCGAGTTTTTGGGAGATCATCCAGTAGGCGGCTACGCCCGTAATCATGAAAATGGTCGTCTGCAACGTGTTTGCCCAAACGGCTCCACGCAGGCCTCCGAAGAACACGTAAAACAGAATGATCGCGCAAAGAATGCCACCGCCAAGTTCAGGCGGAAGTCCGCCGCTGAGCGGATGAGGACTGCCGTCCGCAAGCGTCCGCGCGAATTGCTCCGGAAACATGCCCTTGGTGAAGGCTTGTAGAAATTTTCCAGCGGCGATGACTCCTACGAGGAGATACGGGATGAGGAGCAGCACGAGAATCGGGAAAAGCAGATAGCCAAGGCCTTTTGATTCGAAACGATTGCGGAAATACTCGCATTGGGTGAGGTAGCCATGGCGCTTGCCCACCGCCCACAAGCGGATGCCGATCAGGAAAAAGACGGCCGAGTGCATGAGGCCAGACCACGAAGCCATCGCGCCATACACGCCGATTCCGAAGGAAAACGCCTCGCCCGTGGACCCAACGAGCGCGAACCCGGTCATCGTGGCTCCAAACATCGACATCAGTAGCAGAAACGAGCCGATCGAGCGATCGACCACGAAGAAGTCGGCGCTGGTACCCTTGGATAAGTGGTTCGTGACGAAGCCGAGAAGGATGAGCAGCCCGAGGTAAGCGATGATGATATAGAGGCTGGTCATCGGGCGTGAGGTTTATCCGCCCATGCTTCGATCGAGTGCGGCCAGGCGTATCGAGTGACAAGGATCCAGAATAGGGAAACCACAATGCTGTATCCAGCGTGATAGGCCAAACCGACCGGGATGAACCCGAAGACCAGGTTGGTATTCGACCAGTTCCAGAAATCGTGGTGGAGGATGAAAAGCGCCACGAAAGCAAAAATCGAGATGGCGACGGGCTTTTTCATGTTACTTGGTGCCGATGGCGTAGAGGTGAGTCATCGTGGCAACGTAGAGGACGTTGTTAGCCACGACGGGAGAGCTGTAAATGGGTGCGCCGAAGTTGACCGTGCCGAGGACTTTCTTTTCCTTGCCTGCGGTTAGGATGTGGAGATCTCCATCCTCGGTGGGGAGAAAAACTTTGCCATCGGCGACGAGGGTGGAGCCCCAGATGCGGGATTGCGTTTCGTGAACCCAATGGGCTTTACCGGTTTTTGCGTCAAGACAGTGCAGGTCGCCATCGTATTCGGCGATGTAGATGAGACCGTCCTTGATGCTGGGGGTAGAAATGGAACGACCAATTTCCTTGTAAGTCCAAACCGATTTCCCAGTGACGGGGTCGATACAACTGAGCATCCCTACCCCATCCCCGTGTTCGGGATCTTGGCCGATAGCGGCGTAAACGAAGCCTTCAGCGATCACGGTGGTGCCGATGACTTCACTAGGGCCGCGGAAAGTGGCGTATTTGATCGGTTCACCATTCTTTTTGCGATATTCCTCCGGGTTGCAATCGTGGCGCCAGAGTTCCTTGAGAAAATCGATTTCCTCCTTCTCGTTGCGGACAGGCTTGGGCTCGAAACCGTAGGCGAAACCATCGCCGCCACCCCAGATGAGCATTTCCTTGTCGCCTACCTTACCGAGTGCGGGCGATGACCAAGATGCGTGCAGAACTCTTTCAGCAACTCCTGACATGTCTTCACCTACGAGTTTTCCGGTGGTGGCATCGACGGCAACGAGAGAAGGTGCGAGCGGCGCGGGAATGTTGGTATGCGACCAGTCCATGCCGTTGGAAGTGGCGGTATAGACGATTCCATTGACGACCAGCGGAGAGCATGAGGAGACGTTGTGAGGGAAAATTCCGAGTTCCTCACGCATGTCGAAGACCCAGAGGATGTCCGCATGTTTCTCGTCGGTAGCAACGGGTTTTGCCGGATCTGCGGTCATGTATTTCGCCTCGTCTTTAAACTCTCCGTCGTTGCCATTGGCCATGCCATTGAGGTCGAGGCAGACGATTTCGCCGCGGTTGGTGACGACATAAGCCTTGTCGCCGACGATGGCGGGCGATGAGCAGAGGCCGACGAATTCCCAGTCGCTGACCTTGCCGGCTCCGAGTTTGGGAACAATCAACTGCCAGAGGAAATTGCCCGTTTTCTCATCGAAGCACATCAGGTTTCCGCGGTCGCCTTTTTGACTGGGATCGCGTGGAGATTCGTTGTTCGTGCCCACGAGGATCTTACCGTTGGCGACGACGGGGTTGCCGTAAGTCTGGGAGCCGAGCTTAGCAGTCCAGAAGATGTTTTTCGCATTGGCGAGATCGACAGTTTCCTTTTCAGGATCGATTTTACCGGGGACGATCTCGGTGGGAATGCCCTTGGCCTCGGCGACCATGTTGCGGGAGGGAGTGCCGCCCCACATCGGCCAATCCTTGGCGTGAAGAACCGGCGCGAGGGCCAGAAGTAAAATGGGAAATCTCATGGAATGAATGGTTGGGTAAAAAATGGGAATGTGTTTTACGGATTTTTTGAAAGCTTGATGTTATCAATATAAACACGCTTTTGGGACTGTGGTGAAAAGGCAAAAACGGCGGGAGAACCTTTGGGATGGACGTGTTTTACGGGAGTCTCGATCGTCCACTCGGCGGGTTCGTCAGTGCCGCGCGGCCAGGCCTTTGCGAGAACGATTCCGCTACCATCGGGATTCGATTTCACTTGGCTTTTCAGATGATACCAAGTGTTCGGCTTGATAGGAAATTTCACGGAATGTTTAAGGCGGTCGTGGTTGCTGGAAACTTCCAAAATCTGTGCGTTGCCGACCAGCGTGATGAGGTAACGCTGATTGACGAAGCCGACGGTGGACATGATGCGGCGGGTGCCGTCGGTCATGACGTCGCCTTCGAGGGTGTAGTCACTCATGTCTGAAGCACCGAAGAAATTCGTGGTCCGCTGAAAGAGGATGTTATCGAGGCGGTTGCCGAGAACTTTGGAGCCGTCCTTTTCAAGCACGTGCCACTTGAGCCGTGCGCCAAGCCATGGGAGGGGCGGGAAATTAACTGCCTCCGTCGGATCGGATTCGTTTTTCATCGAAAGCTCGATGGCCTCGAAATCGGCGCTGTAACCGTAGCCGGCAACGATCCTGCCGCGGGTGGTGGCGGTGAGGCCGTTTGCCGTGACTTTGAATGCACCCGCCGAGAGTTTCGCAGTGCGGCTGGCTTTGAGGGTGGAGCCTTCGAAAGTAGCATCGACCGTCGATTGCACCTTGGCGGTGGGCGGGATGAAGGTCGCCCAAGATTCCGCTTTTACTTCCTTCACGCGGCGGCCGTTGGCATCGAGCCCATAGACTTTGAAATCAATGGATTGACCTGCCTTGAGAGCGAATTCTGCGGGGACGATCTGGATGCTGGCGATTTCACCGGGCGTGGTTTTTGGCGCGGGCTCGACGCCAACGTAAGTGCCTTCCTTCGAGCCGAAGCAATGCAGTTTGTCCTTGCTGAAAATATACACCTTGCCAGCCCAGATCGCAGGCGCGCCGAGGAGGTTGTTTTCAAACTTGGTTTCAAAAAGGCGCTCGGCTTTGTCCGGGCCGGGTTTGAGTATATGGAACGTGCCATCGAACATCGGGACGTAGAGCTTGCCGTCGGCAAAGGTGGGCGAGGCGTGGATTTGGTCGGGAGCGAGTTTTTCGGACCACAGGGTTTTGCCCGAGGCGGCATTGACGCACAGCAAGGAGCCGGTGGCGATGGTCGAGTAGATTTTCCCATTCGCGAGGGTTGGAGAGGAGCTGAAGGCGGTAATTTCGTCGTTGCGCCAGAGTTCGGCTTCTTTGCCGAGAGTGATGAGTTCGGTGGGGTATTCGGTCGGCATTTTCAAACAAACCATTCGGCCAGCGGTCGAGGCATCGGTGTTTTCAGTGCCGTGGACAGCAACGAGTTTGTTATCGCCTAACAGAAGAATCTGAGCATTGACGCCGCCTTGGGAAAGGCGGAAGCGCCAGAGGGGCTTGCCGGTGTTGGCGTCGATGCAGACCACGTGGCCGCAGCCGGTGCCGGCATAAAAGACGTCGCGCCCAGCGAGTTTCCCGAAAACGGGAAGGGCGAACGAACTGTCCACTGGAACGATGCCGGGGGTTGAGGCCCAGACGAGTTCGCCGGTGAGTTTGTCGAAGGCATAGAAGCGGTCGGCGGCTGGGCCATCGCCGCCCCAGTTGGCGGTAACGCAATGGAAAATGACGAGATGCTCGTAAATGGCGGGGGCTCCGCTACGACCGTTCGGAAAGGTGAGTCGGCCGAAATCCTCCATCAGAGAATGCTCCCAAAGCAGTTTACCGTCACCCGTGTAAGCGACGCTGTGGCCGTTACTGAACTGGAGATAGACATTTCCCGTGGCCGGATCGATGGCGGGAGCGCCGATGCCATAACGGCTGTAAACCACATCGCTGAGGTAGTCGGTGTAGCGCACTTCCCAAAGCTTTTTGCCGGTTACGGCGTCGAGGCAAAGCAGGGCCTCGCGAACGTCCTCGCCGACCTCGCCGTAAAAGCCGAACGCATAGAGTTTGCCGTTCGCGATGACCGGAGTGCCGGCACCGTGAATGTCATACGTCCAGAGTTCGGAGCCGGGTTCACATTTCTCCAGCAGGCCAGTTTCCAGCGAGGCTCCGGTATGAAGTGGGCCGCGCCAGTTGAGCCAGCCGGTGGTTTCAGCGGCACTGGCCGCGAACAGCGGTAAAGCGGCAATAAGCAAGGTGAGTTTCATTGTGGGAAATGAGGAGAGGTTTTACAAAAGTAGAGGTTAGGCCCTAGTTTACGGAGCGCACGGAATATTTCGATCAAAACATTGTGCGGAGCCGCAATCCGAATAGCTGAGGATCTCCCGGCGAGCCTGCGGCGATCTGCGGATTGATGAAGGAGTAATATTGCTCATCGAGCAAATTACGGCCGAAAAGAGCGATAGTGAAACGCTCTGTCGTGTAGCCGATTTCCGCATCCCAGACGAGGTAAGCATCTTGCGTGAAAGTGCCGGTGTTTGCGGCATCGAAACGGGTCGAGCCAGAGACGCGCGCCGAGGTCTGGGCGAAGAACCCGCTATCAAAGTCATAGCGAATACCTGCGCTGCCAGTGTATTCAGGCACGAAGGGAACTTCTTTGCCATTGAAGTTCGCGCCAGGAGTGAACGGATCCGTGTAGGAATCGAACTCAGCGTTCACATAGCCCACGCTGCTGCGGATGGAGAGGCGCTCGATAGGTGTCCAAGCAAGATCCAGCTCAACTCCGCGAGAAGTAACCTCATCGGCATTGACGATGGCGAAGTCCGAACTAAAAGGCACGGATTGGTTAAATTGGTAATCATCAATCTGATCCCAAAAGCCGCGCAGTCCGATTCGTAAATCGTGATCCGAGTTTTCATATTGGACTCCAATTTCGTTAGACCAGTTCCTTTCGCGATCAAATTCGGGACCGTTGGCCGAATCCACATAGGCCGTGAATCCACCAAGCTTATTGCCGATGCTGCTGCGGATAAACCCATCCAATGTAGGAGTGATCGCATAAGTGAGGCCTACGACAGGGGATAAAAACAGATCGTCCTGAGAGCCCCGGACGGTATTGGTCGCTGTGGTGATGTCGGTTTTTACGCGGTCGATTTCGGATTCGTGGTAGTCGAGTCTAAGCCCGGCGTCCAAGGCTAGCGAGTCATTGATCTGCCATGTCACATTTCCGAAGCTGGCCAGATTGAGCTGTTCGATGTCGAAGCGGGTAGTGTCGTTCACGATGGGAAAAGGGCCGGGTAACACGGTGGTTCTCACGGCGGTTCCTTCGTTGTCGATCCACATCTGGAACAAGCCTGCTTGCCAGCGCAGTGAGCTTTCCTCTAAGGATGAGAAACGAATTTCGTTAGAAACAAGATCCTGAGACTGGGTGATGGAGGATCTTGCGTCGGCCGGAAAACCGATCACGACCCACGGTGTGGTTCCATCTGTTAGATCCAGATCCACGGTCGAGGGGTCGAGATCCCAAGTTTGGTAGCTGGTGATGGTTTCCATTTTTCCCCAATCGAGGTTCTTGCGCGAGTGGAGGGAAAACTGGTGGCGCTCCAGATCGGTGGCTCCGAGGAAATCCGAGGAGTCTTGGAACGGATCGGGGCTAGACAAGGAGCTCAACCGCTGCGAGCCGTCGTTCACAAACTCGCCATAGTAGCGGAGCCGGAGTTCGAAATCATCACTGGGGTTCCAGAACAGATTGAATAGCCCGCCAGTGGCCTCGCGGTCGTCGGTCTCATCGCCAAGAAAGCTGTTACGAATGTATCCGTCGCGTTGGTCATGGAAAAGCTGGAGTGTGTGCGAGAAATCGCCGCCGAGCGGTCCCGAAGTTTGCAATCCGAGCCCGACGTGATCGTAGGAGCCGTATTCGGTGGTCAAACTACCGGCGAACTTTTCACCCGGACGTGAGGTGAACATTTCCACCATCCCGGCGGGGCCGTTGCGGCCGAAGTTAGGTCCCTGCGGGCCGCGGTGAACCCTCACTTCCTCGAGCTCTAACAACTCGGACGGATAGCTGAAGGCGTGGCCTAACGGAACGTCGTCGATCATGAGTCCAAGCGCAGGCGGGCCGAAGAAAAGCGTGTTGGTGGATCCACGCATCGTGACCACTTGGCCATAGCCGCGTGAATCAGCGGAAACCACATTGAATCCGGGGACTATTCCTGTGAGGTCGGAAAATGAGTTCGCCTGGAAAAGCTCTAGCGATTGACTGGAAATCACGCTGACAGCAGCAGGCTCGTCATCGATCCGCTCTGCTTCGACGATAGTCGGAGTGAGTGAAAGAGGTTCTTGTGCATGAACGGCGGCGGTTATAGCGAGGGCAAGGGAAGCGATGCGCATGGATGGAATCTTAGTTGGATAAAAGTATTACAATACTGATAGCGTGGCTAGAGCTTGACCGTGTGAAAACGAAAAAAACTTCCTAGCTTCCAAAAAGTTCTGTGTAACCTTTTACCTTGTCAAGTGTTGAGCCGCTTTGGGCATCATCGCTTCTCTTTCTCATTCTTACTTCGATCATCATGAAAAGACTAACAATTTCACTCCTCCTCGTGTGCCTTCCTGATCTCGCGTTTTCCCAAGACTGGCCGCGTTTACTAGGCCCTGATGGATCGGGAATCGTGGAAGGCAAAATCCGCACGAATTGGAAAGAGGAGAAGCCGAAGGAACTTTGGCGCAAGAATCTTGGCAAAGGTTGCACCAGCTTTGCGATCGCAGGAGAGAAAGTTGTGGTCATGGGCAACAAGGACAATACCGACATTGTCTGGTGCCTCGATGCGGCGACGGGGAAAGAAATCTGGACTCATAAATACCCCGAGAAACTCGACCCGAAGCTTTACGAAGGTGGGCCGAACGCCACGCCAACGATTGACGGAGATGTCGTTTACACGCTCAGCAAATCCGGAAATCTTTTCTGCCTTTCCATGGCCGACGGGAAACCGAAATGGAATGTGCATTACAAAAACGATTTCAAGGGCAAGGTGCCAGATTGGGGTTACTCCGCCCCGCCGGTGGTGAAAGGAAATCTACTCTACTGCCTGCCTTGTGCGTACGACGGCGGATTATACGCACTTGAGAAATCCACTGGCAAAGTGAGTTGGAAATCGGGCGACGACACCAAGCCGGGATACGCGGCACCGATTTTTTTCACGCACAAAGGACGTGAACTCGTCGCCGCGTTTCACGGCCGCGAACTGGTGGCCTACAATTTAGATGGAAAGGGCAAGCCGGTTTTCGAATTCGGCTGGCGAACTTCCTATGACGTAAATGCTAGCAATCCCCAATACCACAGCGGCATGATGTTCCTCGCCTCAGGCTACGGCATGGGCTACGTGGTCATCGATGTATCGGGCAGTGAGCCTAAAGTGCTTCACAAGGATGAGGACATTCGCATGATTTTCCAAAACAGCATCCTCAAGGACGGCGATATCCTTGGCGTGTTCGGCGATAAGAACATCGATGCCGAACTCATCCGCATGGACATGAAAACCGGCAAGCCACACTGGCGCGTCAAAATGCCGGGAACCCGTGGCAGCTCGCTGATGGTCGGCGACCAGATGGTCATTCTCTCCGAAACTGGGGATATCATTTGTGGTGAGCCAGCCAAGGCCGGCTGGAAGGAACATGGCCGTGTGAAAGCGCTGTCATCAGTCAGTTGGGCTCACGTCGCATTTGCTCATGGCAGAATCTTCGCCCGTTCGAACAACGGCGAGGCGGTCTGCCTGGAAGTGAAATGAGATCCTGATTATTTTGACAATTCACGCTGCCTAGTTTCGTATGGGTTTGTGATGAAAGCTGAAATTTTCGCAACGAGTTTATTACTGACGGGTCTTCTTACTGCCGGAAACTGGCCTGCATGGCGCGGTGAAGGCGGCAATGGCGCGATCACCGGTGAGCAGCCGCCTGTCGATCTGGCGGGAAAATTGCTCTGGAAAGTCGAACTCCCCGGCCGCGGCTGCTCGACCCCAATTGTTTGGAATGACAAGCTCTTCGTCACCAGCCCGATCGATGATAAGGACGGTTTGCTGGCCTACGATGCCAAAGGTAAAGAACTCTGGCGCAAAACGTACGGTGCGATTACTCCCGGGCGCGGACAACGCGTCGGAAGCTCCACGAATTCCTCACCGGTCACCGATGGGAATGTCGTCGTAGCCTATTTCAAATCAGGCACCGTAGCCTGTGTGGATCTCGATGGAAAACCCCTGTGGCAAATCAACCTTCAGGAAAAATACGGCAAGGATAAACTCTGGTGGGATCAAGGGACATCCCCCGTTTTCGCGGGCGGTCATGTCGTGATCGCCGTGATGCAAACGGAAGGTGATTCCTATATGGTCGCCTTAGATCCAAAGACCGGCAAGGAAGCTTGGAAGACCCCCAGAAAATTTGAAACCGGCAAGGAATCCGGCGATTCCTACACTACGCCCCACGTCGTCAAGAAGGACGGCATAGAACAAATCATCACTTGGGGCGGGGATCATCTAACAGGTCACGACGCGGAGACCGGCAAACTTGTCTGGCAATGTGGCGGATTCAATCCGAAGCGCGCCGACATGCAACGGGTCATCGCTTCGGCAGTCGTGGGTGATGGGTTCGCCGTTGTTCCTTTCAACCGAGGAGATTCGCTTGCCGCGATCCGTTTGGACGGCAGCGGCGATGTTTCAGAGACCCATTGGACATGGCGCAACGACCAACTTGGTGCCGATGCCACCTCCCCTATTCTCCATGATGGAAAGTTTTACGTGCTCAAGGATGGCGGCCCAAATCGCGGACGCCTGACTTGTCTGGATGCGAAATCGGGAGAGAAACTTTGGGAATCGAACCTACCGAAAGCGCCGCAGGTTTATTATTCGTCACCGCTTCTTGTGGGAGACCAGATCTATTGTGTCCGAGAAGACGGCATGGTTTTCAGCGGAAAAATCACGAAAGACGGACTGTCGGATATCAAAAGCCATGCGCTTGAGGAAGGCGTCATCGCCTCCCCGATTTCGGTCGGAGGTCGCCTGATCTTCCGCTCTGACAAGAGCCTGTTTTGCTTCGGCAAGGATGGATCCGCCAAATAGCCGATAGGCTCAGGACTTCACGTCATAACAGAAGAACAGATCCTGATCGCGGAGATAAAGTTTACCGCCGATCACTACCGGATGAGTCCAGATCTTGCCGTTGGTGCCTTCGCGCAATTTTGTTTGGCGGGGAATTTCAAAGCGGCCGAGTTCAGTATATTTATCGGGATTCGCTTCGGCTAAAAAGACCGATCCTGCCTCTTCGTCCATGCAGTAGAGCATTCCGTCCGCGAAATGCACCGAGCCCTTCTGGCTGCCCTCGCCACGCTTGCTCCACTTCTGCTTACCGGTCGCAAGCTCCTGACAAACGAGGCCACCGCCATCTGAGAATCCGTAAATGTGGCCGTCTACCAGCACCACACCACCGTGATGATTTTTCATCACCTTGTTTTCCCAAACATCTTCGGCCTTACCGCCATCGATTTTCACCAGTTTGCAGCCCGAGCCATAACCGGAAGTCATGTAAACCGTGCCATCATGATAGACTGGCGTTGGAATCACCGCTGTGCGTCCTTCAGGCCAGGCCGATTTCCAAATGACGTCACCATTTTCCGCGCTCACGCCGGCCAGTGTGTTCATGAAAAGCTGGATGTATTGCCGCTTGCCTTTCACCGTGGCGATGACCAGCGAGGAATACTGCGCGCCATCTTTTAGGTCTTTGCTGCGCCACAGTTCTTTCCCAGTTTTTTTGTCAAACGCGACGATTGCTCCTTGAGCTCCACCAGGAGTAACGACGATTTTATCACCATCCACCAATGGCGATTCCGAGTAACCCCAATCCGGCACTTTCCCGCCGAAATCCTTTACCAAATCCTTGTTCCAAAGCGGTTTACCATCTTTCGCGTCGAAGCCGGCGAGCTCGCCGTTCGCGCTCATCGCAAATACCATTCCATCGCTTACCGTCGGCGCGCCACGCGTTCCCCCACCCCATGACGTATTGTAGCCGTTCCCTGGATCGGCACCGATCGGCGCTGACCACAATTCCTTGCCACTGGAATCGAGACAAATGACCTCCGCCTTTCCGCCGCGGCTGCCTGTTAGATAAATTTTTCCACCCACCAGCGCGGGTGAGCTGTAGCCCTTGCCGGCATTTTCAAATGTCCACAGCAACTTCGGCCCATCCTTCGGCCACTCCTTAAGCAAGCCGGTGTCCGGCGATTTTCCGTCCCGCGCCGCGCCGCGCCAAGTCGGCCAATCGGTAGCGCCGCCCAGTGGCTTAGTCGCAGCTTCTTTCTCGGCAAATGCCTTATCATCCGCGGTTAAACGATCTAGCTCCAGTTCGAAGGTTTTACCGTCTGTGCGCTTCAAAGTGACCTTACCATTCTTGAGTCCGATAAGATCCGCTTCAAGGGTTTTACCGGTTTTTGCATCTGTCCATGTCCGCGCTGAGAGCGTGGAACTACCGATCATGAATGCGAGTGCCGTCAGCGCTGGAATGAGAGTGGATCGAGTGCTCATGCTTCTAATAAACAATAAACGTCTAAGAAATCAATTCTTTGATTTCCAAAAAACATGAGCGCCCCTTCAAAGCGATGGCTCTAGCTTTTGCGTTGCTCATGACGAATGTCACGGGCTTTGCTTAGAAAGTAAGAGTCTTCACCTATGTTCACTGCGAGGTCACCAATGCGCTCGATGGAGCGAGCTACAAGAATCAGGTGCAAAATATTTTCGGTATTCGTTCCTGAGTTTTCCAAGCTACTACTGAGTGATGATGAGACTTGTTTGTAAGCGGCATCGAGTTCTTTGTCACAGGCATGTAGTCCTTGACCGAGTTCAGAATCATTATCCCTGTAGGCACGGAGCGCATCATTGAGTATCTGTTCAGCCATAACATAAAGCGGCTCGATAATAATCACTTCAATAGGAGTTTGTGACTTGCAGATTCTTTTCGCACGCTTGGCGATGTTCACCGCATGATCGGAAATACGCTCTAGGTTATGCGCGGTTTTCATCGCGGTTATGACCGCCCTCAAATCCGTGGCCATAGGATGAAACCGAATCAGGATATCTAACCCCATCTGATCGATTTTCATCTCAAGCTCGTCCACTTCAGAATCATCGCCAACAACCATGCGCGCCAAGTCGATATCTTGAGACAAGAGCGCTTGCATAGCATGTTTAATGTTCTGACATGTTAGGGTCGCCATGAGTTGCACCTTCTCTTCAAGGGTGTTCATGGAATGATCCATCTCTTGAAAAATGTGTTGTGTGCTCATGATGTATGATTGGTTGCTGGTGAATTTAGAAATCAGCCGAAACGACCTGTGATATATTCCTCAGTTTGCTTGACGCTTGGGCTTGAGAATATGCGTTTTGTTTCAGCGAACTCTATGAGTCCTCCCATATAGAAAAACGCTGTCTTATCAGAAACCCTTGCTGCCTGTTGCATGTTATGGGTGACGATGATGAATGTGTAGTCGTGTTTGAGCTTCCAGATGAGGTCCTCAACTTTTGCCGTAGCGATAGGATCGAGCGCGCTACAAGGCTCATCCATCAGGACGACAGTGGGTTTCACGGCGATCGTTCTGGCAATGCACAAGCGTTGCTGTTGGCCGCCGGAAAGACCGAGCGCAGATTCTTGGAGGCGATCTTTCACTTCATCCCATAGCGCCGCTGCCTCAAGGCTTTCTTGCACCGATTGATCGAGAATGCCCTTGTTACGCTCGCCACGCATACGCAATCCGTAGGCAACGTTATCATAAATACTGGATGGGAATGGGTTGGACTTTTGGAACACCATACCCACATCGCGACGGAGTTTCACAACGTCGACGGATCGGTCATGAATGTTAATATTTTCGACAAGGATTTCACCGTGCGTGATGCGGGTTCCAACAATTTCATCATTCATGCGGTTGATGCAACGCAACAACGTGGATTTCCCGCAACCCGAAGGACCGATGAATGCGGTGACTTCGTTTCTTTTCACATCAAGCGTGATATCTTTGAGCGCTTGAGTGGAACCGTAGTTGAACGACACGTTTCGAATGTCCACTGCGGTAGTGGTCGTTTTGGATACGGTCGGTTTTTCCTGAAGATCGTTCATAATAGAAAGGGATAAATCAGCCGAACTTGCCCGAGATGTAGGCTTCGGTATGTGGATCTCTGGGGTTTTCAAAAATCTGCATGGTGTCGCCATATTCGATCAATTTACCAAGATACATGTATGCCGTGCGATCCGAGCAACGAGTGGCTTGTGACATGTTGTGTGTGACGATCACGATGGTGAATTTTTTCTTGAGCTCGTGGATGAGCTCTTCGATTTTCAATGTAGCGAGGGGATCTAAGGCTGCACACGGCTCGTCCATCAGGACGATATCCGGCTCTGTGGCAATGACTCGGGCGATGCAGAGGCGTTGCTGTTGTCCACCAGAAAGACCGAATGCGCTTGTGTTCAGACGATCTTTGACCTCATTCCACAGGGCTGCATTGGTGAGTGCTTTCTCGGCCGCCTCATCTAGTTCCGCACGTTTCGTCACACCGGCAATACGCAGGCCATAGACAACATTATCGTAGATGGATTTTGCGAAAGGATTGTATTTTTGAAACACCATTCCAACACGACGGCGGAGTTCATTCATGTTAATGTCTTCGCGATGAATATCAATGCCGTGCACGCGGATGGATCCCGAAGTAACGCGGGCATTAAGAATGCGATCATTGATGCGATTGATACAACGAATCAAAGTGGATTTACCGCAGCCCGATGGACCGATGAACGCGGTGACCTGATTCGCTGGAATGTCCAAGGTCACATCATGCAGCACTTGTTTAGAGCCGTATGCAAAATTTACGTTCTGGATCTGAACGGCAGTGTCCATAGCGATGGATGTTTCTGTGGGAGGAGTTACCATTTGAGTTTGGCGCGAAGTTTAGCACGAAGGATCATGGATCCGAATGAGAGCACTGCAACGAGGATGAGGAATACGAGAACCGATCCGTATTGGGCGCGTTGGGTGTATTCAGAATTAGGGATGCGCGCCGCAAGTGTGTAAATGTGATACGGCAATGCTTGCACTTGAGAGGATAGAACATCGAGAGGGCCGCTTGCTCCCTCCCATGGGAAATCGTCTTTAGCCGCTACAGCAGCGGTGAACATGATGGGTGCGGTTTCGCCCGCCACGCGAGTGATTGCGAGAAGAGATGAAGTCAGGATGCCGGG
>CAMCYT010000019.1 GCA_945885485.1 Prosthecobacter debontii | reverse complement strand
GCGGTGGTGGCGCGACGTGTGAGGCATCAGTGTGTGTGAAAATAACGGAGTCAGGGCGCATCCCGAGACGGTTGAGGGACATCCCGATGGTGCTCTGTAGGCTGAATTTTCCACCGGTATCGATCATGACGGCATTGCCATCAGTGGAGGCAAAACACGCGGCTTCGGCACCGTAATCGAGATCGTAGATCATGAGGGTGTTCTGGCTGGGGGAATTCGTCGAAGCCCATGCGCCGGGAATTTTTGCAAATACGCCAGCAGTCTTCGCACAGGCATCAGCGACGATGGCGTTGTTGCGGTTGATAAACTCAGATCCGCTCGGCCAGATGGGATGCACTAGCGCAGAGATCATCGCGATGGCGAGCAGAATAAACACCTGAAATACTAGAAACATAGTAGCGAATACTGAAACCGGCGTAATGACTCCGAAGTGAAAGATGGCCAAGGGGGTGGAGCCAACTGAGGCCGCGAGAGATACGGCAAGGCTGTTGGCAAGGTATTCGCGAAATATCAGACATTTCGTTTGCAGCCATGACAACTCGCTATTTGGAAGCAGTTCTTCTTTTTCTGCGATCCAATCAAAGCAGCGGCGTGCAAGGGTAGTTCCCAGGCCGATAGCTGCGACGACTCCGTAGGATAACTGCACGCCGGGAAAGCGAATGATTCCGGGATTCCAGAGCATCGCAAACAACAATACCGCGCCGAGTGAGTTGAGAAGGTCGGGACGGCGGCGCAGCATGAAAGCCCCGAGAAAAACGGCGCTCATCCATCCTGCGCGCAAGGCAGCAGGGGCGTTTCCTGTCAGCCACACATAGCCAAACATCGAGAAAATGATCACAGGAATTGCCCATCGGCGCGGGCATCTTAATAGGCTCAATAGACCCCAAAGCATCCCGCCAACCATCGTCACATGCAGGCCGCTGACTGAAAAAGCGTGTAGTGTTCCACTTTCAAAAAATGCTCGGATCAAGCCCAGAGAATTCGGAGATTTTTCACCTATGACTACCGCAAGAATTACTTTTGCTGCTGTGCTTTCCGGATCAAGTCCTGCGATGATGCTTTGATGAAAGGATTTTTTGAACGCGGCCTTTTTTTCTGAGATCGGCCCGATCCAGCGTTTTTCACGCATTTCACTCGCGCGAAATGTGCCGATGATTCCCTCTGCGCGCATCATCGCCATCCGATCTGGAACGCCGGGATTGCGCTCGGGTTCCATCGCTTTGAAAACGCCGTGTGAGATGAGCTCGGTGCCAGCGGGTGGCGGATCGCCTGCACCCAGCCACTGCACCTTGATGGAGTGTGCGCCGAGTCGGCGGATTTCTGCTGTCGCGTGCCAGCGGCCTTTATCTCCCTTCGCATCTTCTAACAGTCGCGCTTCGACGCGTTGAGGATCTTGTTTTAGAAGCCATGCTTCTCCTTCACGTTGGAGAGCACTGCGGTAATGAACGTGGGTCAGGATGACTGCCGCCAAAACAAATGTGACACCGGCCATGCGCCAATGAATCAGCCATCCGATGATTAAGGAGAAACAAACCGCCGCGAGCCACCCGAGACCTGCGTGCCTAGTCTCCAGCCCAATGACCGCAACCATCCCTACGGCAATGACGAACAATGGCCGCTTAGCCCAGAAGCGGGAAAATGTTCCGGCGGGGTGCAATCAGGGGGGGTGAAGAGGGGGAGAGGGGGAGAGGGGGAGAGGGGGAGAGGGGGAGTGAAACGGAGTCAATCGTCAATGGATTTTGAGAGCGGTGCGCATCGTTGGGCGGAAGAATTGACGATTGACGAATGTTGATTTTGAATTTTTTGAATGAAGATTGGAGAATTTTGAGATAACTCTAATAACTTTTCAGACGCCGTAATGATGGAGTTTGGTGCGGGCGTTGGCGGAGTGGCGGGTTTCGGGGAACAGTTCGATGATTTGTGAAAGGACGGTTCCGGCAGTGGCATGGTCGTGGAAGTCTTCTTCGTAAATTTCAGCGAGGCGGAACATTAGAAACGCAATATCATCGATTTCCCAATCCTGGGTTTCAATGGCTTGTCGCAAAGTTGCTATGGCGGCTGGTGGGTTTTCCAAATGTTGGCGTTGGATCTTCGCAATCTCGGCCCATGGCATGCGGTTGCTTGGATCATTTTTCGCAGCGAGTTTGAACGACTCGATAGCTCCATCCCATTCGCCCTGCGCCATCAAGACTCGTGCTTGATGAAATGGATCAACTTCGACTTGCTCGTTGTTTTCGTAAACCGCAGTGGAGACCTTATTGGCAAGCATCGGCAGCACCTGCGTGACGAACAAGATGCCGACCAATCCCGCGCTCAAGAATGTCAGCAAAATTCCTGAAAATATCCGCTCACCTTCCATGCCGTTGAGTTTCTTTCTGAGAACGCTAGCCTCTTCTTCGGTATCAGTATCGTAGCTCAGCTTTTCCGCCTGTATCCTCAGTTTTTCCGATTCCGCACCAGATCGATCAAATTTATACCAGCTAAATGCAACCAGTAGGGTCAGCACAGCGATACTAATATATTTTAACATAGATTGAGTTCGATGGGATTCCTGAGACTTTTAAGAAAGCACAACCTTAGTCTTTTAGATGGTCGGTGCAATATTCTTTTCCATCGATTGCTATGCGGAATTCGAGTGTTGAATCACTAAGTTCAGTGCGATCACATGTCGAGCAACGGTGAAAGGTATCTTCATCCATGTAAGAGTCTTTCTTAAAACGTTTGCGACGTTGTACGGCTCCGACGACGCGTGCTTGACCGCGTAATGCTGGGATGCCTGCCCAGAGTAGGTAATTTGCAAAGACTAACAGATAATAGCCAGTTAGTGCGGGTGCCGCAAATATCCCAACGACGTAGTAAACAGCCCCTATTAATGCCAACCAGCGAATTTGAACGGGGATAATGAACATCATGAGGAACTCGATTTTCGGGAATAAAGTCGCGAAGGCAAAAAATGCTGCGCTATAGATTAACGTTCCACTCCCAAACGCCGGAGTATCGTAGAGGAGATTTGCGATGATGAGCCCGATATAACCGGTATAATAAAAGATGCTGGTCCGGAACACGCCCCATGCCCCTTCAAGCGAATCGCTAATCATGAAAGCGATCATCACCATGAAAAATAGGAAGATCATTCCAAATGCACTCTGCCCGCCCAAGCCACTGTCTGCGAATAAGAAGGTGACAATGCGCCAAACTTCTCCAGCGAGAATTTTATCACGGTCGAATTCAAGAGTTAGGCCGATACTTTTATCGACGAACTGCAACAAATAAACCAGCACATGAAAAATCGCGTAATAGCGCAGGAATCCCGGAAAGGAGATCCAGCCAAATTTTCTTTCACATTTATCCAGAAATTGCATCGCGGGGACACTTCACTAGCTTAGCCTGATTGACAAGTACGTCTCGCAGCGACATTTTCCCTGCGTGTCAGAAAACGTCCTGCATTCCCCATTAGAAGCCGCTCATCTTGCGCTCGGCGCAAAACTCATCCCCTTCGGAGGTTGGGCGATGCCGGTGCAATACACCTCCATCCTCAACGAGCACGCCGCAGTGCGTGAAAAAGTCGGGGCATTTGATATTTCCCATATGGGCCAGGTGTTTGTGACGGGAGAAAATCACATCGCGTGGTTGGATCGCTTGCTGACGAATTGCATTTCCAAGCTCCAACCCGGCGAAGGCCAATACACGATGATGCTCAATGAAAAGGGCGGCGTGATCGATGACCTGATCGCGTATCGCATTTCAGCAGATGAAACCTTTTTGGTGATCAATGCGTCGATGATTCCTGAAGATGTCGCATGGATGGAGAAACATCTCGCTAGCGGCGTGAGTCTGCGCAACGAATCCGATGCATGGGCGGGTCTCGCGATCCAAGGCCCAGATGCGGTGGCAACTTTTAGTAAACTTTTCTCCAATGAAACCCTACCACCGCGCAACGGGATTTCAAAAACCGCAGGCGGAGAAATCATCTGTCGCACCGGCTACACCGGCGAGGACGGTTTCGAGTTTTTCTGCCCAGCCGCAGAGGGCATCGAATTTTTCAACGCCTTCATCAACGCCGGTGCCACACCATGTGGACTCGGCGCCCGTGATACTCTGCGCTTGGAAATGTGTTATCCACTTAACGGCAACGATCTCTCGCCCGAGCGCTCACCTATCGAGGCGGGACTCGGGTTTTTCTGCGATCTGGAGAAACCGGAATTTATCGGTCGTGAGGTTCTTCTGAATCAAAAACAAAATGGCCCCGCTTTCAAACTCACCGCCATCGAAGTAATCGAAAAAGGCCCACCACCGCGTTCGCATTATCCGGTGCTCAGTGAGTCCGGCGAAGTTCTCGGCGAGCTTTCCAGTGGTGTGCTTTCCCCGACTTTAGGCAAAGGAATTGCCATGGCTTATCTGCCTGCCGCTTACACTAAAATTGGCACTTCTCTCAAGATCGATGTCCGGGGTCGGCAATTTGCTGCCGTTACCGTGAAAAAACCCTTTCTAAAATCCACCCAATCATCCAAAAAAGCATCCGCATGAGCGCTTCCGAAATCCCCGCCGACCTCCTTTTCCAAAATTCCCATGAATGGGCACGCATCGATGGCGACATCGCCACCGTTGGAATTTCCGATCACGCCCAAGCTGAGCTGACCGATGTCGTCTTCGTCGAACTTCCACCCATTGGCAAAACCGTCGATGCCGGAGATCCGACCGCGGTCGTCGAATCCGTCAAAGCCGCGTCCGATATTTACTCACCACTTTCCGGTGAAGTCGTTGAAGTGAATCCAGCCGTCGAAGGCGATCCATCTTTGGTCAACACCGCGCCTTATGGTGATGGTTGGATTTTCAAAATCAAAATCAGCAAGCCTGATCAAATCGCCGGCCTGCTCACTCCGAGCGCTTACGGCACGTTGATTGGGTAATCGTAGAGGTTCTTGGTTCTTGGTTCTTGGTTTGTCTCCGCTTCGCTCCGTCCAAGCGGTCAGGACTTTGTCTTAAGGTGAATGCTCACTAGCGCTCACTCGGCTTTGATCTCGCCCTCCGGCGATCCCCTGCGGGCGCTCGTTGCACTCACGTCCATGTCGTTCCACTCCATTGTGGTTCTTTGCCCCGATGGGTCGGGGTTGGTTCGAATATGTGGAAGCGCGAAGCTCAACTAAGAACCAAGAACTACGAACCCTCTCCCTTTTCTAAAAACTAACACCTAGGAAATCTTAAATATTCAGCACCAACTACTAAATATGCCGTAGTTTTTGAATTGACGCTACCACATGGTGATTTAGTCTCGTCTTCGTTGTTTCACAAATTTCCTCATGCGTTGCGTCCAATGCGGTTCCTTAAAAGACAAAGTTCTCGATTCTCGTTCGTCAAAAGACGGGACGACGATTCGTCGTCGGCGCGAATGTTTGAAGTGCAGCTATCGCTATACGACTTACGAGCAGATCGAGCGCACGGAGTTGCGTGTGGTGAAGCGCGATGGTGCTCGCGAGTCGTTGAACCGCGAGAAGATCATGAGTGGTTTGATCAAGGCCTGCGAGAAGCGTCCGGTCTCGATGGAGCGCCTCGACCGCGCAGTGGAAGAAATCCTAACAGATCTTCACAAGGATCACCTCAGCGAGGTTCCTTCAGCATCGATCGGCGCGAAGGTGATGGACAAACTTCACGAGATCGATCCCGTGGCGTATGTGCGTTACGTTTCGGTTTACCGTCAGTTCGAAAACGTGAACGAATTCATTGCCGAGATTCAATCGCTCTCCCGTCGCGCTGCGCGCGATACGTTCCAACGTCGCTTGTTCAAGGAATGATGCATCGTTCAACCCATTTAGTAATCAACCTCTCTTTATAAAACTTTTGTGATCGCTTTCATCAACCAACGCCCTGCGATTCAGATCGGTCCTTACCAAGTGCTCGATTACGATACCGCGTGGTTGGAAGACGCGATCATGCGGGCCGCGAAAGCTGCGGATCATGAGAATTTCCCGATGGCGCAGGAAATCCGCTATGGCGTGGAGTTGTATTTGGAGAGTAAATGTTCTCTGCGTTTGTTGCAGTTGGAAGATTTGTTCGAGCGCGTCCGCAAAATGCTGGTGAAAATCGGCTGCGCGCCTATCGCCGACAAACTTCAGCCCTTGGCTCCACCGGTTACTGTCTCTCTCGTCAATACTGCAACCTCTGCGGGAAATGGTTTTGAACTCGCGTTTTTCGAAACCTTGCGCAATGAGATCGCCGAGCTCCGCGAAGCCGGTGCGGAAAAAGTCCACTTCACCGGCCTCCGCGAAAGCACACAGATTCTGCGCGGCGAATCAAAGTGGAGCAAACATTGCGATGCGCTGTTAGAAGAAATCCGGGTTTTCCTAGCTGCTTGCGACCGTGAAGATTTCTCACGTGCCCTGTCGCTGAGTGTCGAGGCTTGATCTAATAAGGGTACGGTCATCACGCCGTGATAACCGTAGATTTCCTTGATTACGAAATCCAAAGAAGAGCATTCAAGTATGTCTCACCACTCTTAGTGGCAATCCCGCGTCGGCGTTTTTGATTTGGGTCGACAACGGCGTGTCGACCCTACCCTTTTAAGTTCGTTTTTCCAAACCGCTTATCCAAAAACTCCAGCAATTCACGACGTGTGGGAAATCCGTGTCTGGCGGAGCTTGTAGGGTGTGGTGGGTAAGTCCAGTTGGCTGCAAGGCTTGTGGAATGGAGTTTTCTTGTTGGAATACCGAGTGAGCGCGCGTCGGTGAGGATTTCATCGTCGTCATCGCAGCATGCGCAAAATAACGCATCCGCCCATTCGATGATGGGAAGATTTTGAGACGATGTGGGAAGATAGTATTTTGCGAGAGAAACACTGAGCAGATTATCTAACAGTTTATGCTCTTCCGGAAGAAAAGATGTATCAACGGTCAAAAGTACGATGGTAGGGATGCGGAGTTCGATGCAGGTGCGGAGAAAGATGAGATCGGAATCGGTTTTCGCACCTGACAGCGTGATCATGCTTGTGCCAAGTAGATCTCTCGCGGCTTCTAGTTCATTGCGGATCATCGCAGCGAAAGCTGCGGGATTTGTCACCTCCGCAACTGCGGCGAAACCGAGCAATTTCACCGACATCTTAATCTTCCACGACGATTTTCGTTGGGTCCCAATCAATTTTCGGCAGCTTCATATTCAGCCGCCTCATCGTATCGACCATGATTCGTGCGACGCATAGGTTGCGATACCATTTCCGATTCGCGGGGACGACATACCACGGCGCGAGTTCGGTAGAGGTTTTGGAAAGCAGATCCTCGTAGGTTTTCATGAAATCATCCCATAGCGCGCGGTCTTTCAGATCGTCTGGATGAAATTTCCAATGTTTGTCGGGATTTTCGAGGCGGGAAACGATGCGGCGTTTCTGCTCGTCCTTGGAAATGTGCAGGTAGATCTTTACAATTGTGGTGCCCTCCTCGGCGAGCATGCGCTCAAAATCGATGATGTGCTGGTAGCGCTGCTTCCAAACTTTTTCAGGAAACAATTTTTTCACCCGCACCGCGATGACGTCTTCATAATGGCTGCGGTTGAAAATGACCATTTCGCCATTGCACGGGATTTTTTTGTGAACCCGCCAGAGGAAATCACGGGCTAGTTCCTCTTCAGTGGGCTTTTTGAACGAACGGACGTGGATGCCTTGGGGGTCGATCCGTGAAAAAACATGTTTCACGCAGCCATCTTTACCACCGGTGTCCATTGCTTGCAGCACGAACAAAATCCGATGCTTGTTCTGCGCGTATAGCACTTTTTGAAGATCCTGAAGCTCGTCCTGAAGCTTATCAAAAGCCTTTGCGCTATCTTCTTTTCCGCCATTTTGGAAAAGTGTGCGTTCATCCGAATCGATCTTCGCGAGATCGACCTTTGCACCCGGCTTGACCAAGTATCGTTCCAAAGCTCCGCTAACTGGCATGCTGTTTTATCTCTCGGTAAAATCGATGTGACAAGCCCCGTCTCGATTTTTGATGGAAGAGGAACCACAATCGAAGCACAGCGGAGATGGCCGGACTATCTTCTCTGAACCTCTCCGACAAATGGACACGGATAAACGCGGATTTAAAAAAATTCTAAATTCTAAATAAAGAGACGGAACACAGACTTATCATAGATAATTCAAGCGAACTTCGCAGGTAAATTTATTCTTATCCGCGTCCATCTGTGTTCATCCGTGGTTCTCTTCAGATATGTAGTTTGCTTTCCAAATGGGTTTTAGTCCAACCTGTCACACTTTCAGCATTGTAAAACTGGCCAATCTTATCTGATATCAGAGATGGCGCTTGCACGGACAAAACGTTCCCTTCCTTCGGTAGATAAGACAACTTTGCTTACGGCGCTGCATATCGGTGCAAGTTCGGTATCCATGGTCATCGCGGAGCGCACCGATGACGGCACGCTTCTACCCATCGATTTCCTAGAACAGCCCGCGCCACTCGCTCACGACGTGTTCGGCGGAAATGTGGTCTCAAACACGACCACGGAGCGCATCGTGTCCATCATCCGCGGTTATCAAAAGACGCTCTCCGAGCTCGGGCTCGATCCGCATAATTTCAGCCGCGCCGTCGCCACCAACGTCTTGCATGAGGCAGCTAATCACGAGGCCGTGCTGAACCGTATTCGCATCGCGTGCGGACTTCCAGTTTCCATGATCGATGACGGGGAAATGACGCGTCTGATTTATCTTAAAACTCGTCGCCGCATTCAGCATCTTCCCGCGATGAGCCAGCGCACTGCGTTGGTCGTTCACGTCGGTCCTGGAAACACGCGGGCCTTGCTTTTCCAAGAAGGATTAATCACGCGTTACACGAGTTATCGGATGGGCACCCACCGCACCCGTGAGGCAGTCGAAGCTTCTCACGCCGAAGGACCCTCATTACTGCGAGTGATTCGCGAACATGCTTCCGGAAATCTCGCCCAGCTTCGTTATGATTACTCGGACATCTCTATCGATGGCGTCGTACTTATCGGCTATGAAATCCAAGCCGTCGCTAGTTTTGTCACAAAAAAGAACGAAGCATGTTCGCTGAAAAAACTACGCGCCTTCACCAGCGAAACCGCTGCGCTCACCGACCTCGAAGCGGTGAAACGTTTCCAACTCGATTATCAAACCGCAGAAGCATTAATCCCCGCACTTGAGATCAATCTCGCCATAGCCGAAACCCTATCGCTCAAAGAAGTCCACATCCCCGTCAGCGAATACGAACAAGGCCTACTTCACGATCTACTCGTTTCGAGCGACCTCACCGATACCTTCGCCGCCGAAGTCTACCGTTCCGCAAGGATTCTGGCTGACCGCTACCAATCCGATCCAGGTCATGGCGAGCACGTCGGGAAACTTTGCGAACACTTCGTCGTAAATCTCCAAGATCTTCATCAGCTAAATGAGCACGATGTGCTGCTCCTGAAAGTCGCGGCCATCCTTCACGAAGTCGGCACTTACGTCAGCCCACGCGCTCATCACAAGCATTCGGAATACATCATCTTGAACTCGGAAATTTTCGGGTTGGACCGACTCGATGTCACGATCGTTGCCTTGGTCTCACGTTATCATCGCCACTCCGTCCCACGCCTCGATCATCCGGCATACGCCGCGCTCAGCGTCGAGGATCGCATCCGGGTTTGTAAACTGGCAGCTATACTCCGCGTGGCGGATGCGCTCGAACGCACCCATGCCCAACGTATTTCCAAAATTGAAATCACCCGATCATCTAACAAACTTCGCATCCGCTTGCCTGGGCTCGAAGACGCCGCCATCGAACGCCTCGCCATGGATTCAAAAGCCGATCTCTTCGAACAAGTCTTCGGCCTCACCGTCGTCATCGATGAAGATAACTAACCTCAATCCACAATTTTCTTCCTTAGAGTTTAAAGTTTAGAATTTAAAATTTTCCAACCATGCCCGAATATAATAACCGCGAACTCTCTTGGCTCGAATTCAACCAACGCGTCCTCGACCAAGCATTGAAAGAATCCATGCCGCTGTTAGAGCGAGTGAAATTTTTAGCCATCACCGCATCAAACCTAGACGAGTTTTTCCAAGTCCGCGTTGGTTCACTGATGCTTCAAAAACGCAGTGGCCGAAAAACTCGCGACAACTCCGGCTATACGCCCATCCGCAACCTCAATGCCATCCGCGAACGGGTGCTCAAAATGAGCGCAGATCAATACGATCTTCTCAATCACACCTTACTTCCCGCGTTGGCCGAAAAGGGGATCGTCATGCTTTCTGTCAATCAACTTAGCGATGTCCAAAGCGCCCAAACCGCTGCGTTTTTTGAAGATAATATCTCTCCGCTGCTCACGCCGTTAGCGGTCGATCCTAATTCTCCACCGCCCGTCGTCCCCGCACTTCACATCGTGCTCGCTTGTCGTTTATTGGATCCTACGGATCAAAATACCCGCCACGTATTGATTCCTATTCATGAAAATTTACCGCGCCGGATTTCGGTTCAGACCGAGAATGAAACGCATGCGTTTATCTTGATCGAAGATCTCGTAGCGGCGCATGCGCAACGCTTGTTTCCGGGTGAAAACGTCACCGCAACCACCGCGTTCCGTGTGACCCGAAACGGCGACATCGCTGTCGAAGAGGAAGACGCCACCGACCTTGCGGATGAAATGGAAGACGTGCTGACCGCGCGTCGCTTCGCCGATACCGTCCGGCTCGAAATTCGCGCCGATGCACCGCGCGATCTCTCACTGATGATACGGGCAGCAACCGCCACCACGGCTCAGGAAATTTACAGTCACCCAGGCCCGCTCGGTCTCGCATCGTTCATGGAGCTCGCCTTCCTGCCTGAGTTTGATCATCTACGCGATGAAGAATGGCCCGCGCAAAACAGCCCAGCCATCGCACCTGGCGCATCAATGTTTGAAACCATCGCCGCTAACGACGTGCTGTTGTTTCATCCTTACGAATCGTTCGATCCGGTCATTCGCTTGATCGAAGAAGCCGCCGCCGATCCGGATGTCATCGCGATCAAACAGATTCTTTATCGTACCGCTCGCCAATCGTGTATCATCGATGCCTTGATCAAAGCCGCGGAAAATGGCAAGCACGTCACCGCATTGGTCGAGCTGAAAGCCCGCTTCGATGAAGCCCGCAACCTCACCCGCGCAGATGAGCTCCAGCGCGCCGGTGCGCAGATTGTTTACGGTGTCAAAAACCTCAAAACCCACGCGAAAATCTGTCTCATCGTGCGTCGCGAATCCGGCAGGCTGCGCCGCTACGTCCACCTCGGCACGGGAAATTACAACGAGACCACCTCGCGCCTCTACACGGATCTTTCCTACCTCACCTGCAAATCCGAATACGGTAACGACGCATCACTGCTTTTCAATGCAGTGACGGGCCGCTCGAAACTGCTTCGCTTCCAACGCCTCATCCCCGCGCCATCCGCGATGAAGCCTCGTCTGTTAGATTTAATTGCCGGTGAGACCGAACGTGCCAAGCAAGGCCTGCCCGCAAAAATTATTGCCAAAACCAACTCGTTGCAAGATCCCGACATCATCGCAGCCCTCTACACCGCGTCCCAAGCAGGTGTCGAAGTCCAACTCAATGTCCGCGGTATCTGCTGCCTCATCCCCGGTGAGAAATTCTCGAAAAACATCGAGGTCGTTTCCGTAATCGATCGTTTCCTTGAACATGCCCGCTTGTTTTATTTCCACCAAGGAGGTGAACCCGAAGTCTTCATCGCCTCGGCCGACTGGATGACGCGTAACCTCGAAAAACGCGTGGAGCTGATGATCCCGATCGAGGAAAAAACCATCAAGCGTCGTCTGATTAAAATTTTGGAAACCTATTTCAAAGACAATCAAAACGCTTACCGCATCCAAGCCGATGGCAGCTCAAAACCCATCACAGCAAAGAAAGGCGAGAAGCCGTTCCGCGCCCAAGAGCATTTCCACTCCCAAGCCAAACGCGCCGCGAAAGCCCGCGAACACGAACGCTCCATGACCTTCGAGCCGCACGTGCCGCAGGATTGATAGCTGCGGATTGATAGCTGCGGATTGATAGCTGCGGATTGTATCCACAAGTTCTCACTGACTTTGATGTAATGACGCGCAAATTTCCAAATTCATCATAGAATAGGATTGGATTGTGCCAAGCGATTCAATTAAATCCGACCAACCTAATTCATAATCATATGTCCCCCATTTTTAGAAAGTTTGCCTTAGCGATCATTTGTTGCGCCGCTGTATTCGCTGACGAGACCGTGATCAAAGACAAACAAGACATGGATTGCTTTGTCTACACCCCGGATCCGATTGATCCTGCGAAAACCTACCAACTTATGGTCGGCGTCCACGGTGCTCGCGGGAATGGTAAAAATGCCGCGGGCCTGAAGAGTTGGGCTGAGCGCGGTGATGTCATCGTGATCGGGCCCTCATTCGACACGAATGGTGGGTTTCAAGGCGGCGATGGAGTTCATGCAGAAAAACTCATCGCATTATTTGAGACCCTCAAAAAGACATATAAGCTACGCGATCAAATGTTTCTCTACGGCTTTTCCGCAGGCAGCCAGTTCACACATCGTTTTACCATGCTGAATTCGAAATGGGTCTGTGGTGTCTCAGCACATTCTGGCGGTTCATGGGCGACTGATGGTTATGGTGAAATCTCCACCACCGCGAAAAAAATTCCTTTCGCCATTTCTTGTGGAGAAAATGACACGCAATTTTCTGTCGCAGGATATCCATACACTCGCCTCGATTGGTATAAGCACTTCAAAGAAGAGATCGATAAAAAAGGTTTTTGTTACATCGGCGGAACATGGCCAGGAGTCGGTCATTCCGCGTCAGCTGGCGCATGGGATTTGACCAAACAATGCTTCCAAGTAGCCACCGGCCTTCCGGGCGCATCCGCCACGGAAGAAGTGGTCATCAGCGATGCATGGAAAAACTTGGATAATCTTCCCAAGCTCCCAAGCTCGGCAACCGCCAACCCCAAGCCTGCCGTTCCAAACAAAGCGACCCAAGAGGAGGTTGATAAAATGGTTCCTGCCGCTTTCAAAAGAGCTGATGCCGAAAAAATTCCTGACGATGCTTTAATCGTTTTTATGAAAAAATATCCACCGGCTTTATGGAAAGATAAACCCGGCTCCGCAAAGTTGTTGGAACAATGTAAGTCCGCGGCAAATGCGTGGCAAGCGGCCGCAAAAGACAAAAATATCTGGAACGATTCCCTGAAGCAGCAATTTTCCCAATTCACCGCGGGCTTGGATCTTAAGGCGGAATAACGATTGGGCCAGCCACATGGGTTGTAATTTGACCTGCGGCCAGATCGTAGTTAATGGATTGTAAGCATTTTCCCATTCTCATCCGCCCATGCCACGCACCAAACGCTTGATCCTGATTTTATCCACGCTCTGCCTCGCTGCCCTGATTGGGGTGTCGGTATGGTTCGCTATGCGTGAACATTCTCCCACGCAAGCTATCTCTGAAGCCCCCACTCAGTCGGTAAGTGCTGCCAAAACCCCAGAAACCGTCAGCTTCAATGCCCACATTCGCCCCATTCTCTCGGACAAATGCTTCGCCTGCCATGGATTCGATTCAACAAAGCGTAAGGAAAACCTCCGACTCGACACAGTCGCAGGGGCATACGCAGCGCTGAAGAGCGATGCCAAACAATTTGCCATTGTGCCGGGTAAAACGGAGAAGAGTGTCGTTTGGCAGCGAATCATGAGTAGCGACGAGGATGATCTCATGCCGCCTCCGGATTTCCACAAACCCCTTTCTGATCAAGAAAAGCAACTGATCACCCGTTGGATCGAACAAGGCGCAAAATACCAAGAGCATTGGGCCTTCGCAAAAATCACCAACCCTGCCGTGCCTGAGATTTCGGCAAAGAACCCCATCGATAAATTCGTTCGCGCGAACCTCTCCAAGCACGGCCTCGCTCCAGCCCCCACCGCCGAGAAATCGACTCTTCTACGTCGCCTTTCCCTCGATCTAACCGGCCTGCCACCCACACCAGAAGAGCTCGAAGCGTTCCTTAAAGACTTCTCACCCGATGCCTACGAGAAACAGGTGGATCGCCTGATCGCCTCCCCACGTTACGGCGAACGCATGGCAGTGCCATGGCTCGATGCCGTTCGTTATGCAGATAGCGTCGGTTACCATGGTGATCAGAACGCGCGCATATTCCCGTTCCGAGATTACGTCATCGCATCGTTCAACAACAACAAACCCTTCGACCAGTTCACTCGTGAGCAGATCGCTGGCGATCTCATGCCGAATGCCACCGAGGAACAAAAAATCGCCACTGGTTTCTTGCGCCTGAACCTCATGACTCGCGAGGGCGGAGCGCAAGAAAAGGAATACCTTGCGAAATACGCCGCCGACCGCGTCCGATCGATCGGCGCCGGATGGCTCGGCCTCACCACTGGCTGCGCCGAGTGTCATGACCATAAATTCGATCCCTTCACTACGCGCGATTTCTATTCGCTCGCAGCGTTCTTCAACGACGTCCGCCAGTGGGGTATCTACACAACTTACGGCAACACCCCCAACAAAGATCTCCCCGGTTTCAACAACGAATCGCCTTTCCCGCCTGAACTTTATTCGAAAAACAAATCAGTCATCGAACGCTTAGAAGCCGGCCGTGAGGCCTCCATCACCGCTGCGAAAACTGTTACCCCGGATCCAGCTGCACTCGAGGTATGGCGGAAGACCACGGCCACTTTCCTCACCGCGAATCCCTCAGGCTGGCTTCCGCTTCAGGCGGCTACAATCACTCGTGGCGGTGGATTGAATCCGCCCAGCCAAGCGCAAGACGGAACCATCCTTCTCACCGGAACGCCCACGAAAAATGATACTATCACCGTCACCTTCACCCTACCGCCCAGCGCGTTCGTGAAAACCCTCCGCCTCGAAGCCCTGCCCGACGCCGCCAACAAGGGTATGATTGGCCGCAGACCGGACGGGAAATTCACCATGACGCCTACCTTCGCCGCCAACGGTAAAGCACTAGGTTTCTCTTATCAGCAGGCCGATCGCCGCACGCCCAAAGGCTACAACGATGGCTATCAATCTCCGCTACTCGAGCCCGCATGGCAATCGGCTCCCGCCATTTTCGAGGAGCCTTCTAACGCCGCCAGCCTACCTCACCACGCCCTTTACCACCTCAATGGCTCACTTGCTCCCGTGGTAAACGGCACGCTCACACTTACGCTTGCTTCCGAGGATGTCGGAAAATTCCGCCTCAGCTTCACCCCATTCGCTGATCCGATTCCCGGTGAGCCATCCGCCATCCACCCCAAAATCGCCAAAGCATTCATCTCCGGAGAAGCGGCTAACTCCGATGTCGCTGCTGCCTTCGTAGTCGCAACCACGCCTGATGCAAAACTTACCGAGGTATCGAAAACTGCACGTGCTCAAATCATCGAATCGCGTGCCGGATACGCCCACTCCATGATCTCCCAGCCCGTCCCTGCGGATCAAATCCCAGACGGCCACATCCTCCCGCGCGGCGATTGGATGAATCCCGGAGAGAAAGTGCAGCCCGCTTATCCCGCCTTTCTTTCCGCACATATTAAGTCCTCAGAAAAACGTCTCACTCGCATAGATCTCGCCGAGTGGCTCGTTGCAAAGGAAAACCCACTCACCGCCCGCCACTTCGTCAATCGCTTGTGGAAACAGTTCTTCGGTAAAGGCCTCTCTAACATTCTTGACGACCTTGGCAACCAAGGCGAGTGGCCTTCCCATCCCGAACTCATTGATTGGCTCGCCACCGATTTCCGTAACTCCGGCTGGGATGTGAAATACGTTGTCCGCCTCATCGTAACCTCGGAAACCTACCAACAGGTCTCCGCGAAAAACCCGCAGCTCGCCGAGATCGACCCCGACAACCGCCTCCTCTCCGAGCAATCCGCCCGCCGCCTCGAAGCCGAGTTCGTCCGCGACAACGCCCTCGCCATCTCCGGCCTCATCGCCAATGACATGATCGGAGGTCCTTCCATCCTGCCTTATCAGCGCGAGAATTATTGGGAAAACCTCAATTTCCCTGAGCGGAAATACATTTCGTCCACTGGCAAAGACCAATACCGCCGCGGCCTCTATACCCACTGGCAGCGCACCTTTATCCATCCTATGTTCGCCGCCTTCGACGCACCTTCCCGCGAGGAATGTTCTGCCGACCGTTTCCTATCAAACTCGCCGCAGCAAGCTCTTGCTTTGTTAAATGATCCATCATTCGTCGAAGCAGCAAAAGCTCTCGCTGCTCGCTTGGAAAAAGAACTCCCTAACAGTTCGGACGCGGATAAAATCAAACGCGCTTACCTGCTGGCCTTATCTCGCGAACCCTCCACAGCAGAAATTGAAAACCTCCAAGCATTCCTGACAAAAATTCGTAAGGAAGATACTACGGTTAACCCAACCGAACAACTCTGCCGCGTCATCCTCAACCTGCATGAAACGATCACGAGATTCTGAAGAGGAGAGGGTGAGGGGGAGAAGGAGAGATAGGGAGAAATCATTATGAGAATCAACCGACATACCGAACTAGAGGTTTTTAAAAAATCTTTCGCAGCTGCTATGGAGATTTTCCGTGAAAGTCGCGCATTTCCAAAAGAGGAACGCTACTCTCTAACCGATCAGATCCGACGTTCTTCACGATCGGTTTCCGCTAATATCACTGAGGCATGGCGGAAGCGTAGATATCCTGCTGCCTTCGTAGCAAAGCTCTCGGATGCCGAAGGTGAAGCTGCCGAAACCCAGACATGGCTTCAGTTTGCAGTCGAATGTGGTTATCTAGATCCAGAAAAAGCCAAGTTTCTCTATTCTGAATACGATGCAATTTTAGGAATGCTTGTCCGCATGATCTCAGATCCTGCTTCATGGACAATTCCGCCCCAACAAAAAATCCCCCTCTCACCCACTCACTCCATCACTCCCTCTCTTCCCCGATCATCATGAACCATTCCCACTTCCAACAAGCGCTCCAAACCGACTGGTCTCGCAGAACGTTCCTGAAACGAAGTTTCGCTGGGCTCGGGGGAATCGCGCTCTCGCAGTTTGCGGATGGTGCAACCCTGCCGCGTATTTTCGAACAAGGCGGTTTGCATTTTCCAGCGAAAGCGAAACGCGTGATCCATCTCTGCATGGCTGGCGGACCGTCGCATTTGGAATCGTTCGATCCCAAGCCCGAACTCAATCGACTCGACGGCAAAGAGTTTCCAGAATCGTTCACCAAGGGCCAGCAACTCGCCCAGTTGCAAGGCCACAAGCTCATCGCCCGCGGCTCGTTCACTGGCTTCAAAAAATACGGCAAAGCAGGCATCGAGATTTCCGATCTGTTTCCGCATATCGGATCGGTCGCCGATGATATCTGCGTGATTCGTTCCATGGTCACCGAGCAGATCAATCACGATCCTGCACATGCTTTCATGAACTCAGGTTCGATTCTCAAGGGCCGACCAAGCATGGGCTCATGGTTACTTTACGGATTAGGAACGGAAACTCAAAATCTACCCGGCTATGTTGTCATGGTTTCACGGGGAGATTTTCCAGATCAACCTATCTCATCCCGTCAATGGTCGGCAGGATTTTTGCCGTCACGATTCCAAGGCGTGCAGTTTCAATCGAAAGGCGACGCCGTTCATTACGTGGGCAGTCCTGATGGAGTTTGCCAATCCACCCAACGACAAGTGATCGAGGAAGTTCAGCGTCTCAATGGCATGTTGCGCGATCATCATTACGATCCAGAAATCGAAACCCGTATCGCCCAATATGAAATGGCGTTTCGCATGCAATCTTCAGTTCCAGAACTCACCGATATGAAAGGCGAGCCCAAACACATTCTCGATATGTATGGGGTGAAAGAAGCGGGTGACGGCTCATTCGCCTCTAACTGCTTGCTTGCTCGCCGCATGTTGGAGCGTGGCGTGCGTTTCGTGCAACTTTATCATCGCGGTTGGGACCAACACAGTGGCATCGATAAGCAAATGCCGAAATCTGCGATGCTTACCGATCAGGCCTCCGCCGCTCTGATCAAAGATTTGAAACAACGCGGGATGTTAGAAGATACGCTCGTCATCTGGGGTGGTGAATTCGGCCGCACGCCCATGGGACAAGGCACCGGACGTGACCACCATATCAAAGCCTTCTCCATCTGGATGGCTGGCGCAGGCATCAAGGGCGGCCACGTCCACGGCGCGACCGATGAACTCGGATACAGCTCCGTCGATCAAGTCGTCCACGTCCGTGATCTTCACGCCACTTTGTTAGAACGCTTCGGAATCGACCACGCCCAGTTCACCAAAAAATTCCAAGGCCTAGACTACAAACTCACCGGTGTCGAACCCGCGAAGGTGATTAAAGAGATTCTCTCCTGAAGGTTCGTGTGTGAACGGTAGGGATCCGCGAACCCATCCTCCAAAAAGGTAGGGTCGAGCAGCCTTGCTCGACCGTGACTTTCTTCAAGGAGAGGGTGAAAGAGGAAACATTTGGGAAGCTCTCACGCCCCTTAGGTTGATAGTACATGGATACTTTTTTGATTAGGGTCGCGCACGGCGCCGCGACCCTACCTCTCCTCAAATTCACTTCGACGAGGCGCGCCTCAATCTATCCATAATCGCGATACCGAGCCCAACTTCGCTGATTGGCTCGGCGATGATTTCATCGAGACCCATCTCGTCCATTTCACGCATGGCGTAAAACAAGCGCACCGCGGCTTCGGAGAGTTTTCCACTGCCGGGGCTGAGCGCCACAACGTTGTCCCAACGATGCATTCTAACAAATTCGCCGCCTTCTTCGCCGGTGTAACTCAGTAAACCGTAACGCTTCCCAATCTCAGGCGTGAAATCGCCGGGCTTCTCGATCAGGCGAAACGGCGTGAGCGGCGCGTAATGGCTTTCGAGCTGACCGGGTGATTGCAGTTTGTCGCCGGGTTTCACTTTTTCGACTTTTCCAAATTTCTGCAACTGCTCCTTGGTGATCGGACCTGCGCGGTGGACATGAAAAATCGGCTTCTTGCCCTCGCGCGGCTCGATCCGGATGATTGTGCTTTCCAGTCCTTCGTTGCACGCACCGGCATCGACAATGAGAGGAATCCGCCCACCGAGTTCCTTCATCACCGCCGAGGCGGAAGTCGGAGAGATCCTCCCGAACCGATTCGCACTCGGCGCGGCGATGGGATTTCCGAGGGCTTTGTTGATCGCACGAAAAATCGGATGACCACTCTGGCGCACGCCGACCGTTGGCAAGCCACTGGTTACGAGATCTGGGACCTCGGGCGTTTTGGGTAAAATCAAAGTCAGCGGCCCCGGCCAAAATTCGTTGGTGAGTTGATTCACCGCATCGCGAATGTCTTCAGGCACAATCGCCACCCTTTCTAAATCCCGCGCCGAGGCGATGTGCACAATTAACGGATCAAAATCCGGACGCTCTTTTGCCGCAAAAATTTTCGCCACCGCATCAGGATTAAAAGCATCAGCCGCAAGCCCGTAAACCGTCTCGGTCGGCAGTGCAACGACCTCGCCCGCCAGTAACAACGCAACCGCTTCGTTCTGCGCTTCCTTCATCCCGTCGTCGGTGGCTTCTATGATTTTTGTCTCAAACACCCCGCGATCTATAAACTGCGCCCAGACAATTGCAAGCCACAGGGTTTTTAGGAGAGAGGGGGAGATCGAGAGAGGGGGAGATGGAATTTCAGAATCCTGAAGGGATTCGAGATATTAGCACGGGGTCAAGGAGCGGATGCGACGACTACCCCGTGATTTAGATCGTAATAGAAAAGCACCCCGAAGGGTGTGCCAGAAATGCTGTGTAGGTTTGAAAATTCGAAGCCTCTCTGCAACCCCTTCAGGGTTGGTTCATCTTGTGGATGCATTAGCCTCGGGGAGTCGCTTCGCTCAACCCCGAGCTAATATCTTTGATCCCAATGGGATCAGCGCATGTCTGCTTGGCAAGGCATGGCTTTCGCTCCAAAGTCTTTTAAACATGAGCCTGAAACTAATCTCCGCAGAGCAAGTCCATGCCTCTTTGCATTACCCTGA
>CAMCYT010000018.1 GCA_945885485.1 Prosthecobacter debontii | reverse complement strand
CAGCTTGGCCATTAGGAGAAAACTCATGCAGTTCACGCCGGAAGCATGAACCTGTCCGGTTCCAACGGAGTAAGTGAACGCCGCCGGTGCTCCGCGTCCGCTCCAGCCGCCGTTATACATGTTCACCCTGAGCTCTTCCGTCATTAGCTTGATGACGGGCAGCACGCTCTGGTCGCCGGTGCGCAGGTAGTATTCGCAAAGCCCAGGCCCTTTGTAGCCTTTCTCCCAGTTATATGCGCCAATGGTTTTGACATCCTTCATCCAGCGCTTCACGACCGCGAGATCTTTTTCCTCGCCGGTGGAGAGGAGGAAAAGAACCGATCCCCATCTCGGCTCAGCCTGTTTCCCGATGAGATCGGCGAGGTTTTTAACAATCTTGTCTGACTTCGGACATTTCTCCGGCCAAGTTTTGCTGTAAGCTCCCATAACTGGGATGTTCACCGTCACGTCGCCGGCTCCTTGGATTTTCAGGACAATTTTCCCGTCTTTCGCTTCGGCCGCAGTGACGATGTCGCCAAGGATGATTCGCGGGTCAATTTCCTTGAGCGTCACACCGTTGATGCTCTCGATGATCTGGCCTTTCTGGAGTTTGCCGGTTTTCTCTGCGGGGGAGCCAGGCTCCACGTTATTGATCTGCATGGTCATGCCCGGACGGGTGAGGCTGATGCCAATGCCTACGGGACCGAGGTTTTTCACCAGCCAAGGTCCTTTGTCGGAAACATTTGGAAAGGGATTGAAAATCGGTGAGGTGGAGGGGGTATAATACGCTGCATTTTGCGACCAAGCATTCGGTGCGAGCGCCAAAGTAACCAACGCAGCTCCGGCGCCTACGATTCGTGAAAAGTGATAAATGCCTGTTTTCATATCTTGGTATTTCTTCGTGGCGAGTTAATGGGTTCGGTGAGATTTCGGCAGCCAAAACCCATGTGGCGCGTGCTGTTCACCCGAATCCGAGTACGCTAGCGATAGCGAATGGCAAGGGAAGAGAAAAGGAGAATGGATATCGAGGCACAAGTGACTACGGAACAAAAAACTTACTTACAAAGGTAGAAGTGATATTTTTGTGAATGGAATTTATTACATGAAAAAGTGGGTTGATTTACAAGGTGGAGCCATATGCGACCTTTCAGATAAAGTCTCACTCCTTTTTCCGTGTAACCTTTATGCATTGATTTAGACTTACGCTATGATGAAACAGGATGATCAAATCCTTGAAGCGGAAGTTGTCGAGATCGACGGCGTGGCGGTTGAGCCGCGTCCGGAAGTTGATGCGTCTGGCAGTCAACGAAGCCGCAGAGTCGATTGGCAGAACTGGCAGGGAAAAATCCGCGTGCTGGATAAACGCTGGATGCCGCTGTGGATCGTGATCGGTGTGATCGCCTTCGTTTTACTCGTAACCGTTGGACTTGTGACCGCAGTTCTCGTGATGATTTATTTGATCGTGAAAGCCCTGCTACGCGCTGTCTTTTCGATTTTCAGCGGATCCGATCACACACTGAATCGGAGATCATAATCTTGAACGGCTTATCATGAGCAGCCGCAGTCCATTGAGACAGACAATAACCGTGCTGCCTTCGTGACCGATCACGCCAATGGGCAGGGGCAGGGAAAATCCGAGAGCGGCGACGACGAGAAAGACGATGATACATGCCGCGAAAATCAAATTTTCTAACAGCACTCGGCGCGCGCGCCGTGCGTGGTTGAGGAGCAAAGGGATGTTTTCCAGCCGATCTCCCATCAGCACGATATCCGCCGTTTCCATGGCGACATCGGTTCCAGCGGCACCCATCGCGACACCGAGATCTGAGGCGGCAAGTGCGGGGGCGTCATTCACGCCATCGCCTATCATCATGACTCGACCTTCTTTTTTAAGTTCGCGGATGATATCGAGTTTGTGTTCGGGAAGTAACTCCGCGCGGATATCATCGATCCCGATTTCCGCGCCGATGGATTTCGCAACCAGCTGATGATCTCCGGTCAGCATCACCACTTTTTTCACCCCGAGCTTATGCAACTGAGATGTTAAAAATTTTGCTTCGGGGCGTATCGTGTCCGCCATCACCAATACCGCTTTGGCAATGAGCTGTTCGCCTTCGCGCACGCCAAGCCAAACGCAGGTGTGGCCTTTTTCTTGAAGCGGCCTCGCATGTATTACCAGCGCGTCAAGTCCGTGAGCTGCGGATTCTCGAAACCACCGTTCGCTGCCAATGAGATAATGCAAGGATTCCACCGTAGCCTCGGCACCGTGTCCGGTGACGGATTGAAAAGCCGTGGCTTCCGGAACTGAAAGCTTTAACCGATACGCCGCATCCACCACCGCCCTTGCCAACGGATGTTCGGAGCGGGCTTCGAGTGCGGCAGCCGCACGCAGGATAGCCTCACCATTCGCGTCTAACGGATTTGCCAAAGATTGAATACCCGTTGGTAAAACCATTTCCGTGAGCGCTGGCTTGCCTGCGGTGAGCGTGCCAGTCTTATCCAGAGCTACGATGTCTATCGTAGCTGCGCTATCGAGATGTGATCCACCTTTGATCAGAATCCCGACACGGGCCGCGCCGCCTATCGCCGATAAAACCGTTGCCGGGGTGCTAATGATCAACGCGCATGGCGAAGCCACGACCATTAGCGTCATCGCGCGATAAAATGCTGGGGAAAATTCTACACCCATGAACAACCACGGCACGAGAAACACTCCGATGGTTAACAGAATCACACCCACCGCATAGTATTGCTCTGCGGATTCAAGGAAACGTTGGGTTTTGGATTTCTCTGCCTGAGCGGCGGCGACCAATTTGACCATGCGCGCCAACGCCGAATCTTCCGAACGCTTCCTCACCTGAATTTCAACGCCGCCGCTTTGATTGATCGTTCCGGCAAACACATCACTGCCAACGGTCTTTGCGACCGGCATCGACTCACCTGTTAGAGACGCTTCGTTCACAAACGTATCACCCTCAACCAATTTGCCATCCACGGGAATTTGCTCGCCGGGTTTCACAATCACAATTTCGCCAAGCTCAAGTTCCTCGACCTTCACCAAGACCGTTCCTCCGCTGCGTTTTACCAACGCTTGGTCCGGACGCAGCTTGAGCAAGGACTGGATCGCGTTATGCGTACGATCCATCGCGTAGCGCTGGAGCACATTCGAAAAACTGAACAAAAATAACAGCAATGCGCCTTCGAAGGGAGCGCCGACAATCGCCGCTCCCAACGCCGCCAGCACCATCAAGCCATCGATATCGATCACCCATTTCCGCAACGAAGCGAGAGCCGATTTCAAACCTTGATGACCCGTGAAAATATAAGCTCCCGCGTAAAGCCCATGTGTGATGTTAGAAACACCGTTGTTTTTTTCAACCACAGCCGCCGCTATCAGAAACAACAACCCAAGTGCGCAGGCGATTTCCTCGCGGTATCCGCTCGTGCGCTCGTGGGTGTGAGTTTCCATGTGTATGCTCTTCTATGAAAAAAACATCCACTTGGTCGAGTCGTGAATTTTGGCAAAGAAGGTAGGGTGCCATCGCCGAGGGCACCGCGCGAAGCAGATCGATAATGATACATCCTTAAATCAACAAATACTCCATCATTTCATGCGGTTCCCTCGGCGATGGAACCCTACCTATATAAATCCAGCTTTAGCTAAATTTATATTTTCCTGGCACTGGTACTGGAGCAACCGGGTGCGCATCGGATAACTTAAAATCATCCGGAGAAAGATCTTGGACAGAAGCCTGAAGCTGTTCCCATGTAACACGCTGACCGGTATGTGCAGCCTCACGGCCGAGAAGACCTAACATGGTGCTGCCCGCCATGAATTCACCAGCGTTGAGTTCATTACCGGCACGGATTGCGGCAAACCATTCGTTGTGGCAAACCTGATACATGTTTTCCGGCTCACCGCGGTATGCCCATGTGATTTTACCGGAAACATCCTTCGTCATCACGCGGCCTGGAGCCTCGAGCACGCCTTTTTCGCAAAAGACACGATCGACCACTTCGTTAAACGCGCCTGACATCTGACGTTGCGAAACGTGACACATCACGCCACCCGGATATTCGTAGACGACATCATAGTGATCGTAAACATTGCCTTCATCGGAGCGTTGGAGACGACCGCCGGAAGCTCTCGCGGCTATAGGAGCCACATCACCCATCGCCCATGCAACTTTATCCACCGTGTGAATGCACTGTTCTAACAGCGGACCGCCGGAAAGCCATTCGTGAGCCATCCAGTTGCGCATTTGCCATTCCCTATCGCCCCAATCTTTGTTGCGCATGTCGATGTTTGTGGACGGCTTGGGAACATTCGCCATGTAGGTTCCGTAAATGGAAACCACGCGGCCGAGTTCACCGGAAAGAAGTTTTCCGTAACCCTCGCGAGTATTTGGAGAAAAGCGCCAGCAGTAACCATGCTGCAACGTGGTGCCCTTGGCTTTAGCGATTTTCGCGGATTCCAAAACCGATTTGATGCCAGCCATATCGACGGCCATCGGTTTCTCTGCAAAAACGTGTTTGCCCGCCTCAACCGCCGCTCTGAGATGCATGGGACGAAAAGCTGGAGGAGTAGTGAGAAGGACAACATCCACACCGCTTTCGAGCACTTTTTGATAGGCATCGAGTCCAGAAAACTGACGGGCTTCAGGAACATCCACTTTGCCACCAAATTTTTGGAGATTTTTCAAAGCCCCCACGATCTGTGAGGCAAACGCATCACCGATCGCCCAGAGCTGGACATTGGGATCTGCGGAAAGCGCTTGAGTCGCCGCGCCAGTTCCACGACCACCGCATCCGATCAAACCGATTTTGAGCACTTTGTTGTTCTTGGCTTCTTGCGCACGCAAAACCGTGGGGAAAGACATCACAGCGGCAGCAGCACTAGTGGTTGCGAGAAAACTACGACGGTTGGTTGATTCAAGTGACATAAGAAATTTATACGGGGTTTAATCTAAAGCAAAGGCCAGCATAAGTTACGCCTGCCATGTGATAACCTTTCATTTCGATCCCAACAGCTCCAAAAACGTCGGTAAAATTTTTAAAAACAACGAGTTCTTCCCACCTCGGGAAAGTTGTTGTGCGACGAGATCAGGGGAAGATTCTGGGTCGGCGGGGGAGAGCGAGGTCACGTGGTAATCACCGGACTCGATTTCGCGCAGAAGATGGACGGAATCTTTCTCGTGGCTGACACGGACGATAGTTTTTCCCGCAGAAAGCTCAACCAAACCGAGCGGCGCGGAGTCGGCGCAGGATTCAATCTGCGCATGAATTTTCCGACCCGTCTTCGTCTCGAAAGTGGAATTTCCGCTGGGTTTCCAACCTGCTTGGACGGCGAGCCATGCCATGAGTTGCAGGGCGGTGTTGCGATCCGACGGGCTGTGCTTGATGCGGATTTGATCCATGCTTTCGAGAGCCGGTTGCGCAACGGCATCGTCAAACAAACTGGCGATGCCGACGCGGAACTGCCAGCAACGCGTCCATGCGAGATCTTGTACGACGAGAGCCGGATTGACTTTCAGCTCTTCGATAATGCGAGTGAAGGAAATCTGTGGTTCGCGCCACAGCGAGCTGTCAACGATGAGCCTATCCATCACGCTGGCGAGGCGCTCGGTAAAGACGTCCGAGAGTTCGCCCTGCCACCAGAAGATGAGTGGGAGGTCGGAGTTGAGGTGAGCGAAAACCGTGTTGCGGAAACGGCCGGGGACGCGACCTGTTAGACGGAAAGAAATTTGCTCACAGCAAACGGATTTCTGGCCGTGTGAAAGATGGCAATGCGCGGTGATCCATGCGCGTAGGCTGGCGGCTTCTTCACGATCGATTTCAACCAAGATCGCGCGGCAAGCGTTGTCGCGGGTGAGATCGTTGATGATGCGTGAATTTTCTAACAGGCTTCCGGATTTTTCCGAATAGACCACGAGATTCATCAGTGAGGCATTCGTGCGCGCTTCGTCCTGTTCCCAGAGCTTGCGCAGCTCGAGATCGATCGCCGAGATCGGGACTTCGATGCCAAGTTCAGGGCAGGATGCGGGGAAATTTGAGCTCATTTCAGAATTGGGGGTTGTTAGAAACATCGCTCACAGCCTGCGCCATGTGTTGCCGTCTTTCTGAATCATATCATCCGCCTCGCGTGGGCCCCATGAACCAGCGATGAATTCAGCCATCGGCGGTTTGTTATCCGACTCGTGCCAAGCGCGCTCGATGTGGTCGATGAAACGCCAGGCTTCCTCGACTTCGTCGCGGCGGGCGAAGAGGGTGGCATCGCCAGCCATGGCGTCGAGGATGAGGCGTTCGTAAGCTTCGGGGCTGCCTTTGCCGAAACTGGTGGCGTAATGGAAATCCATCTTCACCGGCTCAAGACGCAGGCTGGTGCCGGGGATTTTCGAGACCATGCGCAGGGAAATTCCTTCGTCCGGTTGGATGCGGATCACCAACACGTTGCCACCTGGAACGCCGCCCGGCAGCGCGCCGAAAAGCACGGATGGCGCGTCTTTGAAATGAACGGAAATCTCCGTGGATTTTTTCGGCAAACGTTTGCCCATACGGATGTAAAACGGCACACCGCTCCAACGCCAAGTATCGATCAACAAGCGCACCGCGACGTATGCCTCGGTTTCAGATGTTGGTGAAACGCGATCTTCCTCGCGGTATCCAGGCACCGGATTGCCATCGACATGACCCGCCGTGTATTGCGCACGAATCACGTTTTCCGCGACTTTTTCCGGCGTGTCCCATTGACGCAACGAGCGGATGACTTTCACTTTTTCATCGCGCACACCATCGGCTGATAGATCGGTCGGTGGCTCCATCGCAACCAAGCTGAGAAGCTGTAACAAATGGTTTTGCACCATGTCGCGCAACGCTCCGGATTTTTCGTAGTAACCTCCGCGTCCACCTTCCATGCCTAAATTTTCCGCGCAAGTGATTTGGATATGACTGATGTGTTTGCTGTTCCACAACGGCTCGAAAATCGCATTCGCGAAACGCAATACCATCAAGTTCTGTGCGGTTTCTTTTCCGAGATAATGATCGATGCGATACGTGTCGGCTTCGTGGAAAGTTTGATTCACGACCTGATTCAAATGCTGCGCGGTTTTGAGATCGGTGCCGAAAGGTTTTTCAACAATCACGCGCGCCCAACAACCTGCTTTGGCTTCGTTAAGTCCGGCCTTTTTGAGATGCAGCAAAATGTCATCGAAAAACTCCGGGGCGGAAGCGATGTAGAACAAGCGATTCCCTTTGCCACCACGCTCCGCATCGATCTCATCCAAACGCTTCGCCAGCGATGTATATCCAGCAGCATCCGTGAATTCCGATTGATGATAACTCACGCTGTTGATGAAAGGATTCCAAACTTCCTCATCATGCCCATTGCGGGAAACTTTGCGGTTCAGCTGCTCAAGACCTAAACGAAATTCTTCATCGGTTTTCTCGCGACGGGCAAAGCCAATGATGTTCACTCCCGTCGGCAACTCACCATCGACGGCGAGGTTGTATAGCGCTGGAATGAGCTTGCGGTGGGTGAGGTCTCCGGTCGCACCGAAGATAACCACGGTGCATGGCTCTGGACGATTGCGGGAAACTAGATCTTCGCGGAAGGGATTGGACATAGAACGTCAGGAGTTTCAGCGGATCAAGCCCTCTAGGGAAAGCCTAATTCTACATCGAAACGGAAATGCGACTCATGACGGTGGTGAGTCAGACCATTCATAACAAGCAGGAACTGCCCCGACACATCGGGACTGCCCAGTTCTTTCACTCAGCGAGCTCCTGGAGCTCTGTATGTGATAGCACCTCTTGAATTGCCACGGGCAGCGAAGAAATTGATACCTGTGCAAAGCTGCGACATCATCGGAAAAATCATGATCATCCCTAAAGGAGCGAAGAGCACTCCGATGGAGAACGCAAGAAACGTGCCTTCTTTGAGCTTTGGAGCGTTTTTCAAATCTTCAAAACTTGCGACAATGCGGTTCCACTCTTTCGGCAAACCGTTAATGGCCACAAAAATCCAGTAGAGCTGGAAAAAGGGAATGAACATAAATCCAACGGCTTTTCCGGGTGTGACCTGCACACCACCTGGCTGAAGACAAAGCCATCCGCGATAGATATTTATATAGAAAAAGATCCACGAGACCATCCAAATAGCCCAGCCGATGAATAGCAGGACTCCACCCGCTAAACCTGACGCCATTAAGCCTTTCACGGCCTCCGCTTGCATAGCTTTCTTCTCTTCTGCAGCGATAGCATCTGCCGCCGGATCAGATTTTTTGGGAATCCGTTCGAGTGCCGATAGATTTTTATCATCCTTAACATTTTCAGTTAAGGGCGCTGTCGCCTTCATGGTACCTCCTACCATAACGGCTATCCCGATAAGGAAGCAGATGAAACCACCTGCAAACATGCCCACCCAAAGCCCGAAATTCGCTTTCTTCACGGCAATACGAGGATATTCCCCATCAACTGTTGCTTGGTCCGTATGAGTTTTCACCGCTACAGCACCCGTACCTTTACCAGATCTTGCGACAGCTACAGCACCGCTTGTCGCCGCCCCTCTTACGACAGCTAAGGCGCCGCCTGTAACAGGTCGAGCACCAGGCACATTCCGCTGCGGCCCAGGTTTAACAACTGCCGCTGCAACAGGCACTACTGGCTCATCTGGAAGAAGTCCAGGAACTTGCCCCGCTGGTAACCATTCAGGCATACCTGCCGCCCAAACCATGGTATCTGCAACGATGACGCCTTGATCTGCAGATTCCAGCATTTGATCACCAGTGTAAGGCCCTACCTGCTCGCCATTTCTGTGTACAAACCATTGATCACTCATCCTGCTGGAGCATCTATCAGCACATTTCCATTTGACAAGCCATAATTAGCAACTCACATCGAAAGTGATTTGCTATTTCGCTGGCAGCGTATAGCCTCCGCCCCTTTCCGGAAAACGTCCGGACTCTAACATGAGTACCACTAAAGATTTCACCGATCACGTTATGGCGACTTATGGTCGCTTTCCGCTCACGCTTGTCGAAGGCAAGGGAGCGCGTGTGAGCGACGATGTAGGACGGGAATATTTGGATTTCTGCATGGGAATCGCCGTTTGTTCGCTGGGGCATTGTCATCCGCGCTTAGTTGCAGCCATCCAACAGCAAGCAGCCAAGCTGATGCATGTTTCAAATCTGTATCTCAATGAGCCTCAAGGACTTATGGCGAAGGAGATGAACGAGTTTGAGGTTCAAATTCCTGGAAAAATCTTTTTTTCAAACTCCGGAGCCGAGGCCAATGACGGCTTGATCAAATCCGCGCGGCGCTACGGTCACCACAAGCCGCAGGCGAACGGCAAGCCGCGTTTTGAAGTCATCACGTTTCAACAATCCTTTCACGGACGGACCCTCGGCAGCATGGCAGCCACCGGCCAAGCGAAGATCCAACAAGGTTTCGATCCAATGTTGCCGGGCTTCCGTTACCTTCCTTACAACGACATCGCCGCGCTTGAAAACGCGGTCAGCGACGAAACCGTCGGCTTCCTTCTCGAACCCGTGCAAGGCGAGGGCGGTGTGCATGTCGCTACCAAAGCGTTTCTCGAAGCGCTCGATGCCCTGTGCAAAAAACATGATCTCTTACTGATGTTCGATGAAGTGCAGGCAGGTTTCGGCCGTTGCGGCCAAGCGATGGCATGGCGCGCGATCGCTCCTGACATCAAACCCGACGGCATTTCGTGGGCAAAAGGCATGGGCGGGGGAGTGCCGATCGGCGCTTTCTGGCTCAGCGATCGCACCATCGATGATTCTGGGAAAACCCTCGCCTCGCTCATGGGGCCCGGCTCTCATGGCACAACCTACGGCGGCAATCCTCTGGTCTGCGCCGCAGCCATCGAAGTCCTTCGCGAAATCCGTGAGAAAAATCTTTCCGCCAACGCCCTCCACCAAGAGCAACGGATCCGGGCCGAAATTGCTTCTTGGAAATTACCCGTGATCACCGATGTCCGGGGCCTTGGCTTATTGCTCGGCGTGGGACTGCGCGCCGATCTGATCCCAACCCCAGAAGGCTCAACCGCGGCCCTCACGGTCGTCAAATCCCTTATGGCAGAAGGCCTCATCGTTCCCCCAGCCGGTCCAGAAACCTTCCGTTTGCTGCCTCCACTCAATGTCACAGACGCCGAAATCGATGAGGCTCTGTCCATCATCCACCGAACCTTATCCTGCTTCAAATGAAGCATTTTTGGACCTTCGACCTTCAGACCTTCGACCTTTAGACTCAGATGAAACACCTCCTTTCCATTGAAGAACTCAGCGCCGCTGAAATTTCCAGCCTCATCGCCAACGCCCAAAGCTTGAAAGCTGAGCGCGGAAAACACGCGTCCCAACCGCTCGCCGGACAGACTTGGGCCATGATTTTTAGCAAATCCTCCACCCGCACCCGCGTGTCGTTTGAGGTCGGCATCCGCGAACTCGGCGGTTTCCCTATGTTCCTCTCCGCCAATGACATCCAACTCGGCCGCGGCGAACCCATCAAAGACACCGCCCGCGTGCTCGGTAGAATGGTCCACGGCATGATCATCCGCACCTTCGCCCAACAGGACATCATCGATTTCGCAAAGTTCTCCAACCTTCCCGTCATCAACGCCCTGACCGATGACGAGCATCCCTGCCAGATCCTTGCCGATCTTTTGACCGTCAAAGAAAAACTCGGTGGCTGGGAAGGCAAGAAATTCGCCTTCGTCGGCGACGGCTTTTCCAACATGACCCGCTCATGGATCTGGGCAGCGAAAATTCTTAACTTCGAACTGACTATCGCCTCGCCGATTGCTTGCCAGCCGCCAGCCGATTTCCTCAACGCCCTCAACTACGACGGTTTGAAAATCACCGCTGATCCAGCCGAAGCCGTCAAAGGCGCCGACGTGATCAACACCGACGTCTGGCTGTCCATGGGGCAGGAGGGACAGAGGGAAAAAGAAGCCGAGTTTGCTGGCTTCGAGGTCAACGCCCAGTTGCTTAAGGCTGCGTCACCTTGTCACATCGTGCTCCACTGCCTGCCCGCTTATCGTGGGAAAGAGATCAGCGAAGCTGTTCTTGAAGCCCACGCCGACACCATTTTCCAACAAGCCGAAAACCGCCTCCACGCCCAAAAAGCCGTCCTAGTCGCCGTCGCCAAGGCCTAAACTGTTCCACGTGGAACGTTTTCATACTAATTTGAATTTCACCGCCGAGACGCAGAGGTCGCAGAGGGTCGCAAAGCTTAGAAACAGAAATAGATATTTTTACAGCCCCGACTTCATCGGGGTGGGAAGGTAACGAAGAGAACGGAGGAGCTCCGCCCTACTTGCTTAATTTGATTTCTGTATCTTGTTGGTAAAAGATTTGAGAATGAGATGCTGGAACATCCTTCGTTCTCTTCGTTACCTTCTGTTTAAAAATCTGAACCCTATACACACTACGAATTCGAAGCTGATTCATCTTCCTAAGGTTTGACTTAATTCCTAAATCCATCTTCTCTCTGCCGTCCTCCGCGACCTCCGCGCCTCTGCGGTGAAAACTCTACCTTATGTTCCGCTACCCTAAAATCTACGATGTGATTGTCATCGGCGCCGGCCATGCCGGGGTCGAGGCCGCCTTCGCCGCTGCACGGATCGGAGCTCAGGTCGCTGTCCTCACCCAGAACCTCGACACCATTGGCCAGATGTCCTGCAACCCAGCCATCGGCGGCTTGGGCAAAGGTCACATGGTTCGGGAGATCGATGCCCTCGGCGGTTTCATGGGACTCAACACCGACGCCACCGGAATCCAGTTCCGCATGCTCAACGCCTCCAAAGGTCCCTCGGTCCGCGCCCCGCGCGCTCAGTGCGATAAGAAAGCCTACCAATTTCGCGCCAAGGCAGAGATGGAATCCACCGATGGCATCGAGATCCACCAAGGCAATGTTGCAGAACTCTTGGTCGACTCCGAGCAGCGAATCACCGGAATCCTGACTTCGCTTGGGATGGAAATTTGCGGGAAGACGGTCATCCTCAGTGCCGGCACTTTTATGCGGGGGCTCATGCATGTGGGTCTGAAAAATGAAAAGGGCGGCAGGATGGGGGATGGAAGCTCGACAGTGTCGGATTCTCTCAAAGCACTTGGCTTCGAGGTTGCACGATTCAAGACCGGAACGCCGTGTCGTTTGCTGGGCAGATCCATCGATTTCTCGAAGTGCGAGAAGCAAGAAGGCGACACCCCAGTGCCGAAATTCAGCTACTTGGCGGATACCCTGACAAAAGGTCCGGATGATATTTTCACCCTGAACCCGTGGGGCGACCCCGCGTTCCACGTGGAACAAATGCCGTGCTGGATGACCTACACCAACGCCAAAACCCATGAAATCATCGCCAGCAATCTCCATCAATCGCCCATGTATTGCGGAGTGATCGAGGGCACGGGCCCGCGCTACTGCCCGTCGATAGAAGACAAGGTGGTGCGCTTTGCCGAGAAAGAACGGCATCAGGTTTTCCTAGAGCCTGAGGGACGGCACACCACCGAATTCTACGTCAACGGGGTTTCGACCTCGCTGCCTTACGAGGTGCAGCTGGAGTTTCTGCGCACGATTCCTGGCTTGGAGAAATGTGAAATTCTGCGTCCGGGCTATGCCGTGGAGTATGATTACTGCCCGCCAACCCAGCTCCAACCGACCCTTGAAACCAAGCGGATCGAGGGCTTGTATTTCGCAGGTCAGATCAATGGAACCTCCGGTTACGAAGAAGCCGCAGGGCAGGGCTTGATCGCAGGAACCAATGCCGCGTTGAAAGCTGCGGGTAAGCCTGCCTTTGTGCTGGGACGCGAAGAAGCCTATCTCGGGGTGATGGTCGACGACCTCGTCACACGCGGCTGCACCGAGCCATATCGAATGTTCACCAGCCGCGCCGAATACCGTCTAATGCTCCGCCAGGACAACGCAGATCTACGACTGACCCGCAGAGGTGCGGAAATCGGTTTGGTTTCCGGAGAGCGCTTGGACAGGCTGCAAGTCAAAGTTGCGGAAATGGATCGCGCGGATAAATGGGTTCGCCATGCCTCTTATGAAGGAGTCAAATTGGATCAATGGCTGCGTCGCGCGGACAGCTCGTGGGAGAATTTACCCGATCTTTTACGCAATGAATTTTCCGAAACCGACTGGCCACAGATCGAAACCGATTTCAAATACGCAGGCCACCTAGCCCGCCAGCAGCAGCAGATTGATCGCATGTCACGCCAGCAGGAAAGGCACATTCCAGCAGATCTAGATTTCGATTTAATTCCTGCTTTGAAAAAAGAAGCGCGGGTGAGATTTTGTGAAATTCAGCCGCAGACCATAGGCCAAGCCTCCCGCATTCCCGGAATCACCCCAGCAGATATTGCGGTCTTAGTGATCTGGATGGATAAGCTGACGCGTGCAAACCGATAGGTCTGTTACTTGGTAGCGTACCATAGCCGAGGACACCGCATATTAGGTAGGGCGCTCTCGCCGCAGAGCGCCGCATGGAATGTGAAGAATATGATGTTTTAAGAGCGAATCGAATACGTCTCGCTTCGCGTGGCGCCCTCGGCGATGGCGCCCCACCCTGAAAAATTCATAACACACTGATTTTAAGTAAGTTGTAGAAATTTCCTACCTCAACATCACCGCCAAGAAACCAGACCGGAGGAGAAAAGAAAAAGTGCACCCTGAGAGATTCGAACTCCCGGCCTTCTGATTCGTAGTCAGACGCTCTATCCAGCTGAGCTAAGGGTGCTTTACCGCAAGCAGCGGGCGGAAAAGGAAGCATGTAGTAGCCTATGCTGTCAAGAAATTCGGCGATGATTTTTACAAATCATGGTCGGCTATCCAATTGGAAAACTTGGCCAGAAGTATGTGGCATGCGTTGTTCGAGAAATAGAATGAATTCAGCCGTGCTATCCGGAGTGTTAAATTCACCTAAAGCATGCAACTCGCGGACCACTTGCTTGCGTTTATCGGAAACCTGTTCCGTCATCCGAGTTTCCATAAAACCGGGTAAAATCGCGTTTACACGAATATTGTTAGAACCATGTGTTAGAGCTAAATCCTTTGTCAGGCCTAGGATTGCGGCTTTCGCAGTAGCGTATGCAGCTTGACCTACTGCCGGATGATTCGCTGCATAACTGGATATAAAAATCACATGACCTTGACTCTTACGGATCATTATAGGAATGGCAGCTAAAGCACAGTGTTTAGCTGCCGTGTAATTAATTTTGAAAACTTCATCCCATGAAAATTCATCCATTGTTACTAGAGTCTGATCATTTATCATTCCCGCAGCACAGATCAGCAAATCACAATCATTCGCGCAAAAAAACCTATCGATCGCCGCTGAATCACTGAGATCGAGATCATTTCTACCCAGAGAAACGACCTCCCAACTCGCACCTGCAAATTGTTCAGCAATCGCTTTTCCCAGCCCGCCGGTTCCACCAGTGATAATGACACGTTTCAACACCGGAATACTCAGCACGAATAAGCTGTGAATAAAACCCCAAAAACTTGTGATAAGGTGAAGATATCTACTTAGGGTTTACGAAACATAGGGGATTGTCGCATAGCCATCGGTCATTCATCGCAACTTATCATTCACGTGGAACACTTATAGCTGTCATGCGGAACAGCCATTTATCGGACTTATACACACTATTATGATGATGATCTTATAAGTTCAAAAAATAGAATATTCATCATGAAAGCAGCATTACCCAGTAATTGAACAAGAACACAACTTCAATCAAATCAACCATTCGCGCTTGGAAAATGATCTCATCCTGCCATCATACATCGACTTTTCCAAACCATGTTAACTCTTACCAAACGCATTCTTACTTTGCTTGGTGTATTTGCACTATTTTTTGTTTTGGTTACGGTGCTAAAAACTTGGCACTCGGGTAAGGATTTCACAACTCTCTTTCCTGAGATTTTAAAACCCCAAAAAAATAAAACGCAGGAAACATTTACTCCAAGTACGAAATCCCCATTGAAACTAAGTGATGTCGAGATGCTTTCCCACCTCAATCAAGAATATGCAAGTTTGACTAAAGCCGTGGTTCCGTCTGTGGTGAGTATCGATACCTCAGGCTACCGCACCGAGCAGCTCGTCGATTTTTTTGGACGACCCAGTATTCGTAGCTATCCAACACAAGGACAAGGCTCTGGTGTCATTGTCAGCAAAGAAGGTCATGTGATTACGAATCATCACGTCATAGCAGGCCAAAAAGAAATTCGTATCACAATCCATGGCGGAAAAACTTACAAAGCTACAATGGTGGGTGAAGATACATTGTTAGATATTGCAGTCATTAAAATCGATTCCAATGAAACCTTCATTCCATTGAAACTTGGAAATTCGTCATTGGTTGAAGTAGGTCAGCTTGTTTTTGCGATCGGAAATCCATTCGGCCTCGGTGAAACAGTCACCCAAGGCATCATTTCAGCGAAAGAACGTTCACTATCCGATAACCAACGCGATCTCTTTCAAACTGATGCGGCAATCAACCCAGGAAACTCAGGTGGCCCACTCGTCAATCTAACAGGTGAGATCATTGGAATCAATGTAGCGATATTCAGTGTCGATAAGGTCAATCCAAGTTTTCAAGGTGTTGGCTTTTCTATACCATCGAATGAAGTAAAGGAATCACTCGAGCAAATTATTCTAAAAGGAAGGCCGACACGTGGTTTCCTAGGTGTGCGTATGAGAGATCTGGACCCAACAATACGCCAAGAATTGGGATACAACGGTGAGACAGGATCTGCTGTTTATATTATTACACCCGGCTCACCTGCAGAACTTGCCGGGCTTAAGCCGGGCGATATCATTTTGAAATACAACAACAAGAGCGTCACCAATACCCGGCAAGTCATCTCCTTGGTTCAGCAATCAAAAATTGATGACGTTGTGAAATTGCAAGTTTGGCGAAAAGGAGAGATCGTTGATCTTGAGGCAATCATCCGCGAGAGCGTTCCCATTCAACCAACTCAAAATCAGACGCAACGAAACGAAGAAGAAATCAACTTAGGCATTCTCAGCACGATTGGAATCAAGGTCCGCAATGTTTCCGGCATTGAGTCCCGGCGTGGATTCGGCGGAGTTGTTACGACTGCGGTGACCCCTAACACACTGGCAAATGGTTTAATCGCGCCTGGCGATTTAATCATCGCTGTCAATAATGCGCAAATTTCCAACAGCAATGAATTTTATAAAGAGCTGGCCATATCGGTTCCATTGCAACCGACCGTCATTCATCTCATACGTGAAAGTCAGCCACTGCGCGTGACCATACCTAAACTTTAAAAAATCAATTTCATGAAAAACAAAGTTGCTTACATCTTTCTCGTTCTTGCCGCCCTGCTCGCCGTTGCAGCAGTGGTGCTGTGGTTGAACAAGCCAAAGTCAACCCTAGCTGACAATTCCTCGACGAAAGGTAAGCCCGGGCCAAATGACACCACCACAATTCAAAAACCACCTGTCGTTGACGGTGTCGATAAACATGCGCCTGTCCAAACACCCGAGGAAATTCTCAATAAACTTGGTGTCGGCCTTGCAACCGCGAATCCCTCAGATCTGCTGAGTCAAATCAGCGATGCTCTCAATAAAGGCGACATGGAGAAAGTTTCCGAACTCATCGGCAAAGATGCGATGGACGCGGAAACCTTTGCGCTCCTCAACGCACTCAGCAAAAAACCTCACGCTTTCCGGGAAGTCGGCGAAATCGAACTCAACAAACGAACCCGCTGGGCACTTGAAATGGGAAACGATGAAGCCACCAAGCAACAAATCCTTTTCGATCTCAAACAAGAAAACGGCAAATGGAAGATCGAAAAAATCTCCGTCCCAGAAACCAAAGTTGCTCCGGGTGAGAAACCAGAAGCAGTTGATCCGCTCAATCTGGCCGACATGTTTCTTCAGGCGGTATTGAAACAGGATTTCGAAGTTGCTTTGCAATGGGTCGATCTCAAATCGGTTTCGGAAACGAAAATCGCTACGCTGTGTATCTTGTTTGAAGAAGGCGAATACAAGATGCGCCAGAACAAACCCCTGCGCGCCATGTTCCAACGCGATGACACCGTCGGATACTTGGCATACATCGAAGCTAAAGACAGCAGCGAAGCCGCACAGTTTTCTCTCAGCTTACGCCTGGATGCGGAAACCAAAAAATGGCGCGTGTTCGAAATCAATCTCGATCAACTTCTAGCAGATTACGCAACCCGCGTCGCAGGCGGTGACATCTATTACTCGCCGCTCGTCAAAAATCCCAGCGGAGGTGAAACCCTCGCCCTCTACTTTGAATTCAATGAGGACATGATGAGCCCAAGAACCAAACGCCAACTCGAAATCGTCGCTTCCATTCTGAAAAGTGATGCGAAGAAAAAAATCACTCTGAGCGGTCACACGGATGCACTGGGCACGAAATCCTACAACGATCAACTCTCCGCCAACCGCGCCGATGTCGTCCGCGATTTTCTTGCCGCCGCCGGAGTCTCTGCTGAGCAAATCGTGACGATCGCTAAAGGAGCCTCCCAACCCCGCCGTCCCAACGTCACTGAAACCGGCGAAGACGATCCCTCCGGCCGCCGCGCTAACCGCCGCACTGAGATCTATTTGGATTTTTAACACATACCGGTAGGGCGGCATTTTATCCACCAAAGCCATCGGCGAAAATGGGACGTCGAAAGTCAAAGGTCTAAAAGTCGAAGCAAGAACTGCTGGTGCGGTTGAGAGCTTAGAGCCAAGCCCACAACAAACGACATCTCATTTGCCCAATCGCCCCAGCGATTCTAATACAGACTTTCGACTTTTAGACTTTAGACCTCTATAACTCGCCCCAACGCTTCTACCTAACACGATCATGAACGAATCTAACACCCCACCGCCGCGTTCCCTGCGTTATCGCTTGTTCCGTAGCTGCATCCGCATCTGCTCAGTGCTTCTAGCGGTGTTGGTAGCCGGCTGCTATTTGGTCGCTCAACCCAGCACGCGCACCAACGAGCCATCTTCCAAAAAATCCGATGAAGTGCGGTTGCGGAAACACGTCGATGCCCTGAGCAAAAATTTCCATCCGCGCAATTCAGATAACCCAGCAAACCTAAATCGCTGCGCGGAATATATTTCCACAAACCTCAAGGATGCTGGCGCCACAGTTGAGATGCAGGAATTCATTGTGGATAGGATCACCTATAAAAACGTGATCGGTCGATTCGGTGTTGGAAAACCCAAGAAAATCATCATCGGTGCGCATTACGATTCCTGCGACGAAACACCTGGCGCAGACGACAACGCCAGCGGTGTCGCGGGTCTGTTAGAACTCGCTTACTTGATCGGCAAAGACCAGCCAGATGTCGAAATCGAATTGGTCGCCTACACCTTGGAAGAACCCCCGTTCTTCGGCGGCCCACAAATGGGCAGCGCGTTCCATGCGAATAGCGTCGCCGGAGAAAAAGATAAAATCATCGGTGTGATTGTGTTAGAAATGATCGGTTATTTCAGCGATGCACCCGGATCCCAGGATTACCCCGTGCCTATCCTGAAAGGTTATTATCCAAGTCGTGGCGATTACATCACCGTCGTCAGTAAGTGGAATCAAAGCGATTGGATCGCAGACCTCAAAGCTGGCATGCAAGGCACCACCGATCTCCCCGTGTATTCCTTCCGCGCCCCCGCCTCTCTCCCTGGCATCGATTTCTCCGACCACCGCAACTACTGGCCCCACAACATCCCCGCCGCCATGGTCACCAACACCGCCTTCTACCGAAACAAAAACTACCACAAACTCGGCGACACCCCAGAAAGCCTAGACTACCACCGCATGGGCAAAGTCGTCGTCGGGGTCTATGAGGCGATCAAGATGCTAGGAAAGTGAAAGAGGTAGATCTGTTATTTGGTAGGGCGCTCTCGCCGCAGAGCGCCGCGCGAAGCGAGTCGATAAAGAAAAATCCAATCACGCCTCATTCTCTTCTTCAGACTTGCCTTTGATACTGTTCTTATGAATACTCTTTCAGATCTCAGGTGAGAATCATGAACGTATCAATTTCATTTTCCAAAGCTCCCGACCATTTTGTTGACGCCAACAAAATGGTAAAAATCGGTTCTAATTATGGCGAATTCGCCACATTTAAAACCACCGCAACCCCCCAACTTGAGCCATGAGTAAAACCAAACGCACCACCATCGAAGTCCAAGGTTCAGCCATTGCGATTCATTCCCGCGACAACTCGGATTTCATCTCGCTCACCGACATGGCGAAGAAGTTCGGGGATGACGTACTGATCTACAGTTGGATGCGGAACCGCAACACACTCGAGTTCATTGGGATTTGGGAAAAAATCCACAACCCGGGTTTTAAAGGTCTCGAATTCGAGACCTTTAAAAATCAGGCCGGTCTCAACAGCTTCTCGCTCACCCCGCGAAAGTGGATCGAAGCTACAGGAGCCATCGGATTTGAATCGCGGGCCGGACGTTACGGCGGTGGCACCTATGCCCACAAGGACATCGCTTTTGAATTCGGCTCCTGGCTCAGCCCGGAATTCAAACTCTACCTCATCAAGGAATTCCAGCGCCTCAAGGACGAGGAAAACGACCGCCTCAAGCTCGATTGGAACCTCCAGCGCACCCTTGCCAAGATCAACTACCGCATCCACACGGATGCCATCAAGGAAACCCTCATCCCGCCCGCAGTGAATAAACAACAAGCCGGATTCATCTACGCCGATGAAGCGGATCTGCTCAACGTCGCCCTCTTCGGCCAGACCGCGAAACAATGGCGCGACGCCCGTCCCGATGCGGAAGGTAACATCCGCGACCACGCCCCGCTCGAGCAACTCGTCGTCCTCACCAACCTCGAAAGCCTCAACTCCGTCCTCATCCGCCAAGGACTCCCAGCACCCGAACGCTTGCTCAAACTCAACGAAATCGCCATCACCCAGATGCGCACCCTACTGGCGGACACCAACCTGAAACGGCTGAAATAACGACCATTACCCATCTCCCCAGCCCCGACGCATCGGAGCAGCGAAGTCGAAAATTGAAGAGTTTTCACCGCGGAGGCGCAAAGGTCGCAGAGGGACGCCGAGCTAGGGTTGATAATAGAAGGAATTGGGTTTCTTTTACATATATTCTTCCTCTGCGCTCCTTAGCGACCTCTGCGCCTCTGCGGTGAAATTTTTCTAACCTTCGATCACTGGCTTCGCTGATTTCTCTATCCACAGATTTCATTTCGTTTAGTTTCAAAACCGCATGAAAATTTTCGAACCCTTCTTCAATGTGTTGCTGAACAACTGGCCCGGGCTCGCCTGTCTGCTTGGGATCTTTGTCCTATTCAAGATCTACGCCTCACCGACATATAAAGGCTGGTTTGGGGAAAAGATGGTGCTTCGCGGGCTGCGTAAGCTCGATCCTGCGCAATACCGAGTCTTCCATGATCTTTACCTTCCGCATCCATCCGAGGAAGGAACGACACAGATCGACCACGTGGTCGTTTAGTTCACAAATTATCTGCCCCTCTATGCACTGAAAAGAAGAGTTTTCACCGCCGAGGCGCAAAGGTCGCAGA